>CAZLOP010000065.1:0-5808 GCA_964561205.1 uncultured Clostridium sp.
TTTATAAGTATTTCCACCTGTATCAATTGTAGTATCAGTCAAATATTGTTCACCAACAATATTTTCTACACTTCCAGAAATATCTTCTATTTCACTTTCTTCATCCTCATAATCTTCTTCGTCATTGTGGTCATCATAAGTAAAATCATCATCTGCACTATAATCTTCTTCTAATGTACTGCTTCTTAATAACACTCTGAATTTAACCCCTTTCATTACTCCAATTGCTGGAATACCAGTATCTATTGTAGTAGTTACCATAGTTTCATCACTTAAACTGTTTATTCTATATTTTATGTAATATTTATTTCCTGATTTTTTAACAAATGTGTAACTTTTGCTCTTATCTTCTACTTTTATAGATGTATCAGACATCATTTTTCCATGTGTAAATTTTAAAACCAGATACATTTTTCCATCTTCAACAATAAGTACACTTTCATCATCAAGATATGCTCTTGCATCAGATGTTGTATTTGATTTTTCTTTATATGCTTTATTTTTTATTGTATACACTCCATCATCAAGATCGTCAATATCATCATCTTCTTCCTCAAAATCATTATCTTCCTCAATATCACCATTAGTCGGCTCATCTACAATTTCTGATACTGAATCTGCATTTAGTGAAATTGAAAAACCTTCACTTATATTTTTAAGAACTGATGATATATTGATTACATCTTTTATGCTTGTAATTTCAAATTGTATTTTTGTTATATTTTCATTAATTAGTAAAGTATATCTGGTAATGTTTGCATTTTTATTTAATGTTATATATCTGCCATCCATAAAACCAGATTTATTAAATGTAAGTGTTAAATACATTTTTCCATCTGCAACATCAATTAAACAGTTTGGATCAAGAAATGCTGCTGCTATAGAATCATCTGATGTATTAGTTAGTTTATATGAAGCATCTCTATATAAAGGAATAATAGTATCATCATTAGGAACATCCACACTTCCACCAGAACTATCCTTTAAAGAACTGCTATCTAAACCAATATTAAAATCCACATCACTTGCATAATTAAGGGATTTATCTTCAACATGGCATGCAAATAAAATTTTACTGTCAACTGCATTTATAGGAAAAGATATACCTGTTAAGGTATTACTTTTCTTTACTATTTCATGTTCTACCTGCTTACCATCAACTTTTATAACAATTTTGCTCATAATATCTATACCAGTAGTATAAATTGTAAAAATATATTTTCCATTTTCTACTTTAATATCACTTTCAGTTTGGAAATAAATTTGTGCAACTGACTCTTCTGTAGTACCCGTCTTATATAACTTACTATTTATTGTATATTCTCCATCTGGAATCTTATTACTTTCTTCTTCCTCATTTTCTATTTCACCTACATAGGTTATACTGTCTATCTTAAAATCAACTCTGTGAATCATTACTTTTGTTCCAACAGTAACTGTCATTCCAAGATTTATATAGTCATCTATAGAATCAATCTCAAATTCTGTAATAACATGATCTTCATCTTCCCTTATAGTAGTACATTTTCTTTCTTCTCCATTAATTTGTACATTCAATTCACTCAGCATTGAACCATAGTTATATTTAATCCTTAATATTTTTTTGTCTTCATAAACCTTTAATAATACTTCTTCTATATATTTTCCTATCATAGATGGTTTTTGAGTTGAATTTATAGTTCCATTTTCATAAGCACTATATGTAACTTCGTATATGCCCTCTACTTCTTCATCAAAATGTACATCTTCATCATCAGTCCCATTTTCTTTATTCCAATCTTCAATATGATTTTTATCAAATCCAGCCTGACTATCTGTTGTAACATGAGATGCATATATTGTTTCTTTGTCAAATATATCATCTGCATTTACTGCAGGCAGATAGCCTGCAGCCATGATTAAAATAAGTAAACATGACATAATTTTATTTTTCATTAGTTTTCCCCCCATAAATAAAAAATTTTAATTAACTGGTAATCTATTCTTAATTATTTTTTTATATAAATTAATACAATATGCTTTTATCATTTTATAATTCATCACTACATGAATTACAATTAAGATAAATGTTATCAGTGCACTTTTTCTATGTATCATTGCCCACAAATCCCTATTAAAAACTGAAATATTTGTTAATATTGTTACTGAAACAAGTATTCCGCTTATTAATGCAGAAAAAAATGATAATCCTAATAATAAATTTACTCCATATAATATTTTTATTTTTTTATTTGTATTGTTATTAAATACTTTAACTGTTATGCCTTTAATCCATTTTCTATTTAAAATAACATGTACAATTACAATAATTCCTACAATAATTCCAAATACTTCATGCATATGCATTCCTGTTATTTTAATCTTAGTAAGACATATAAACATGCCAAGCATAAAACAATCAATAAGTATTTTTAAAAAGAATTTAAAATGTGTGTTTTTTGAACAATTTTTCATATTATTCACCTTTCTATAAAATTATTTTTCTTTTTTAATTGTGTCAATTCTAAAGAAGAAGTAATAAAATTTAAATAATATAACACATACTATAAAAATTTTTGCATGAATACTGTCTACCAGAATAAGTGGAAACATCATCATAAAATCTGCTAGTAAAAGCAATGTCCATTTTTGTTTTAAGGTCATGGCTCTTGTTCTAACAAAACTCTCTAAATGTTTTTTATATATCTGGGTTCCTCTAAACCATTTATCAAATCTTTTACTTCCTTTTACAAAACAATATGAAGCTAAAAGCAGAAATGGTGTTGTGGGAAGCACAGGAAGAGCTATTCCTATCATTCCTAACCCAAGAGCAGTAAACCCTGCAGCTACAAATAAAATTCTTGTTAATTTTTTCATAACTAGTCACCTCCTAAATCTTAATTTTCTTATTGTTATTTAATAAAAAGCATGTTTTATTACTTCTATAGGCTTATATATTAAAAGTCTCGGTCCTGAAAATTTCATTACCGCTTTAACTTTTTCTTTCATATCCTTTTTGTAACAATGAATTTTGCATTTTCCACAAGTTGATTTATTGTTCCCAAATGGACATTTTAATAATCTGAAATGTGCATATTCCAGAAGTTCACTACATTCTTCACATAAACCATCCTTGCATTTATGTTTTTTGCTACAGTAAATTTCTATCATAAGCTTTATAATTCTTTTTTCATTTTCAATTCTTGTAAGCTTCATAATTCCTCTTTCTCTGGTAATTGATTTTCATTATCAGTGTATATTTAAAATTTTGCAGTACACACTCATCAATAAAATAAATCTATTTATATTAGATTGTGTACTGCATAACATGTTAACTATACTTCAACTAATATACTTCCATTATCAATTTCAAAAGTTCTATTACATATAGCACTTGTTGATTTTCTATGAGATATTAGAATAATAGTCTTATCATTACAATTTTCCTTAATAGATTTTAAAATTTGACCTTCATTTAATGTATCTAAGTTGCTTGTAGGTTCATCCAAAATAAGAACCTGACCTTTATTAATAAAAGCTCTTGCAAGTCCTATTCTTTGTTTTTCACCACTTGAAATAAGTCCGCCAAGTTCACCTATGTTAGTTTCATACTTATTTGGAAGTTTTTCTATAAAATCGTGTAATGAAGCTTTTTTAGCTGCTTCCACAACTTCCTCATAAGCTGCATCCCTTTTTCCTACTTTTATATTTTCCATAATAGTATCATTAAAAATGAAAGTTTCCTGGCTCACTAATACCTGACTTCTTCTTAATGATTTTGTAGGAATTTCTTTTATATTATTGTTATCAATATTTATGCTTCCATTTTCTACATCATAAAATCTCATAAGAAGCTTTATTAATGTGCTTTTTCCTATTCCGCTTCTGCCTAAAACAGCTGCTTTATCTCCCTTATTTATTTTAAGAGATATATTATTTAATATCGTTTTATCTGTATTTTCGTAAGAAAAATTTACATTTTCATATTCTATTATTCTACCTTCAACATCCATACTTCCGCTGACTTCAGTAACTGCTGGTTCTTCATCCATTAAATTGAATAGTCTTTCAGCACATGCAAATGTATGAAGCAGATTATTTGAAAGATTGCTTAAAGCTACAACAGGACCAAATGATGATGCAATTATTACAATGCTTAGTAGTAACTCAGTAATATTTAATTCATCCTTCATAAAAAAATTAATGGTTATTAATGTAAAAAGTAAAATTGTAATCATTACTGTAATATCTGTTGCTGCTCTTACTGCACCTTCATGTCTTTTAATAACTTTCATACTCTTATTTAGTTTTTGTGAACCTTCATTTATTTTTTCTATTCTTTCTTTACCATTATTAAATATAATAACTTCCTTTAATCCTCTAAGAGATTCAAGGATATAAGAATTACTTTCTGAAAAGTCATTTCTATAATTTACTCCTGCTTGTTTTCCTAGTTTTGATGAGAAATATGGAATGCAAAATCCTACTATTATAAATGATGCTGCTCCCACTATTCCAAGTACAGGATGCAGACAAAATAACACTATGCTTATAATTGTATTTGTAATTACTGCAATTGCTATTGGTGCAATTGTATGTGCATAAAATACTTCTAATAATTCAATATCTGATGTTATAAGACCTATAAGGTCTCCCTTTTCTTTTCCTTCAAGTTTTGCTGGTGCTAAAACTCTAAGCTTAGAAAACACTTTATCTCGAAGTATGGCAAGTATTCTAAATGCAATATAATGACCTGAAAGCTGTTCCCCATATCTTAAAAATCCTCTTAAAACTGCACATATTAACATAACTGCAGCTACTGTATTAAAGGTTATAAACCTTACTTCTTTTATTAATACACCTATTCCTATTGCTGCAAAAGCGGATATTGATATAGCAGCTAAGAAACCTATTACGCCTAAACTTATTGTTATAAACATAACTGGTATAAGAGGTTTTAATTCTAAAAGGAGCCTTTTCATTATTTTAAATCCACTTCTTCTCTCCATTACAGCACCTCCCTTATACTTTCAAGCTCCCTTTGACACTTAAGCATATTTTTATATTCACCATTTACATTCATCAATTCATTATGACTTCCAGACTGAACTATTTCTCCATCTTTCATAACATAAATACGATGAGCATTTTGAACATTTGCCAGTCTGTGAGAAATCATAAGTATTGTTTTATATGAACTTAATTCATATATTGTACTCAGTATATCTTCTTCACTTTCTACATCTATGTTTGATGTTGCCTCATCAAATATAATCATTTCTCTATCAGCTAATATAGCACGTGCTAAAGCAAGTCTCTGCTTTTGTCCTCCTGATAGTTTATTTCCACCTTCACCAACGGTTAAATTTAATCCTTCCTTTGTTGAATAAACAAATTCTGATAATTTAGCCTTATCAAGAGCTTCATTTATTTCTTTAGAACATGCATCTGCTTTTCCCATTTTTAAGTTATCCAGAATTGTTCCATTAAATATATAACTATTTGTTGAAATAAGTGAAATATTATTATATATATCTTCTAATTTAATGTTGCTTATTTCCTTATTATTAATCATAACTTTTCCACTATTTACATTATAGAAATTCATTATTATTGAAGTTAATGTGCTTTTTCCACTTCCACTTTCTCCAACAACTGCAACAAATTCGCCTTTATTTACTTCAAAATTAATATTTTTTAGTATCTGTCTTTCTTCATTATAGCTGAAGTTTACATTTTCAAATTTAATATTTGTTTTTTCTTTATTTTCTAATACTGCCTGGCGTATTTCTGAACTATTAGTATTTTCATAATCAAGTAAATTAAATA
>CAZLOP010000065.1:5818-8005 GCA_964561205.1 uncultured Clostridium sp.
CACAGGCTGCCATTCCATTCATTGCAATATGGAAATATGAACCTAACAATCTTAAAGGAATAAAAAATTCTGCTGATAATAAAATTATTATTAATAATTCACCAATAAATATTTCTTGATTTCTAAATTCTATAAGAGCCATTATTATTCCTAGTGCTGCTCCTCCAAAAGCTATTATATCCATAATATTTATTGAATTAAGCTGCATACTCAAAACTTTCATGGTTATTTTTCTAAAGCCTTCTGCTTCTTCATTCATTTTAATATGTCTTTCTTCATCCATATCAAAAACCTTTAAAATTGTAAGCCCCTGAAGATTCTCTAAAAATGTTCCCCCAAGATTTGCATAGCTGCTCCAGTATTCTTTTAAAATTTTCTTTGCAATCTTCATTATTGCAATTATTGATAGTGGAATAAAAGGTACACATACTATAAATACTAAAGCAGCTTTTACAGAAATTCTGCTTATAAATACAAATAAAATTATTGGAGTTATAACTGCATAAAAAAACTGTGGCAGATATTTACCAAAATAAACTTCCAGCTGTTCAACACCATCAACACTTATCTGAACAATTCCAGCACTGCTTTCAATGTTCTTATATCCTTCTCCAAGTTTTAAAAGCTTTTCATAAATTAAATTACGAAGAGTTACCCTCGCTTCTGCACTTGCTTTATGCGAAAATTCTCCTTGAAGCATATTACATAAAAAACGCAAAGCCAATAAAAATATTATATAGAAAACAGCACTCTTTTTTATTGCTGCTTCTTTTAATAAATCTTTATATAAATAAGAACTATTTATAATACTGCCTATGAAAAATATAATTAATATATTACATATTATAAAAATGATATTACACAAAACAGTTAAAAATACATACTTCTTTGACTGACCACATAAACTTATAAGTCTTTTATCTATCATCATTTTCTAATTATCTCCTTTACCTGTATTGATAACAATTATCATCCATTATCCTGCACACTATTATCATATGAATATTATTTATGTAAACATATTTGTTTTTTTCAAATACATATTTAAATATTTATTAATATTTATCAACATTCAAAAACAATATATTATTTTTTCATTGAATTAAATAACATTTTATTAAACCCAAAATAAGATAATTATGAATATTTATACATAATAAGATGTATTTTTACATAAAACAAAGGGGACTGTCCCATTAAATTAATGAGACAGTCCCCTTTGTTTTATAATCATATTTAAAAATTATGCCATTCTTGAACTGTAAAATCACCTACATAGCCAGCACATGCACTACATATAATTCCATAATCACAATCTTCACTATCACATTGTATATAAAAATAATTTCCTTCTAAAACTAAACATTCAGGACAAATTCCTTCTAATAATTTATTGTAGTCTATCATTGGAAAATACTTATTTATATATTCCTTAATAGGTATTTCCCCTATGTCATAATTATCTTCTTTTTCATAAAGTCTTATAAATTCATTAAAACCTTCCATGGTATAAATATGTTCAGCTATTTCTTCATAAGGACATTCTGGCATATTTTCTTCAATAATAAATCTTGAAAGTTCTCCTTCATCATTCCAAAATTCAAAATCTGCATCAATCATATCATCAAATACATTAATTAAATAACGTTCTACAATTTCATCTAAATGATTATATATCTCCTGTATCTTGCCATTATAAAATTCTGTTAAGCCTTCTGCTATTTTATCTGCATCAGCATCCTTACTTATAAATTCTCTAAGAGGCTTATACTGATCAATAAGATAGTCATGTTTATCATTGTAAAGATCTTTTATATCAAAATTAATTTCAATCATATCATCTTCAAACTTTCCCAAAACTCCTAAATCTACAGTTCCTTTAAAAATATATTTATTTTTTTTATTATCACAAATTACTTTTATCATAAACCTCTCCCCCATTACCATTTATTTATATTTAAGGTTAACATAATTGAAGCCGACTTTTCAATAGTAATTGTAAAGTCAGCTTTAATATTTCCTTAATATAATGACAATTAATTTATTTTTATTTCTGAAAGATAATATTGAATTGCTGCATCATGTGCACAGATGTTTTTCAATTCAATTGCAAATTCTTTCAATGCTTCTTCACTCTTTGATATAGCACAAAACCTATCTGATTCACATTTGAGTTCTATATCATTT
>CAZLOP010000066.1:0-1791 GCA_964561205.1 uncultured Clostridium sp.
ATAATTTTCTTGTTTCTTCTTCATGAGTAAATTGTTTTATGTATCCTCTTTCTAACAGCTCATCTAATACATTTGCCATTACAAAACCTCCTAAAATAAATGTATATCTTTATGAATAAAAAGCATCTGTGCTTATTTTCATTACTTAATCTTACTAACATATATCTCTATGCATACTAATTATAGTATAGCCTTAACTTGTTAATTTAGCAACAAAACTATATCTACAAATTAAGGCTATTATTTATCTTATTCCTGGCAGTATTACTTTAAAACTATGTTCATTTCTTGAATTTATGAATTTAACCTTTTTCTTTTTACTATTAAAACCGTTTTTAATCCTATAAAAACCTTTTCCATTGTTTAAAAATCTGTTCTTCTTATCAATTGTTATAAGTTTTTCATAAAGCCATGTATTTCTCTTATTATAATTAGTTGCCTGCCCCATTATATTTTTGTCTATAAATTCTCCAGGACTTGTAATTATAATATCATTTCTATTTACATGAATTTCTATTATTCTATTTAAATCAAAATATTCTCTATAAAGTACAGCATTTTTAACTGCTTCAATTACAGATACAGTGGGATAATTCTCTGGAAGTATATCCACTAAAAGCTGTTCCGCTTGATCTATCATTGATAAAAGATTTCCCTGGATTATATGAACATTTCCATATAAATCATTGATATTATCAATAACTTTTATCATATTGTTAGGAATACATAAATAATTTACATCTGAAAATACAAGAAGTCCTCCATAAGTACATCTATATTTTGATTTTTCTTTGTCTTCAAATATTATTCCTGTACTTAGCAGTAAAAAGTCTTTATTTTCTTCAGTAATCTCTATACCTTTCTTATTAAAATATGCTTCTACAAGCTTCATGTTAAGCATACTCACATCACTATGAAGAACCGGACATGTTTCAAGAGTAAGACTCAAATTTTCTTCAAATAGTGCAATAAGCTCCTGTTTTCTCATAACATCAGTAGTCGAACCACGTCTTATATAAAACGCTCCATTATCACGTACCTGATATGGTTTCTGCTCACCATCATAAATAGCTATTACTGCTATTTTTTTACCTTCCAGTTCTAAAAACTCCACTTCAATTGGTATTGGCGGCTCACAACGGCTTGTTATTATCTGCTGAATCTGCTCTTCCTTAAACATTTCTTGTTTATTCAGACCAACAATTCTCTTTGTTTTATCTTCTATTCCAACAATAATATAACCTCTTCCACCTTTAGAATTTGCTATTGCACATACATCCTTAGCAAGTTCCTTTTTGCCTGTCTCATTCCATAATTCAAGCCTCATTTTGAAATCAAGTTTAGGTCCTTCTTCTCTTTTTAATAATGATTTCAATTTTTTTAGTTCCATAGACCCCATTACTTGTTACTTGTTTTACAGTAACTATCTCCTTTCTTATTCAGATAACTTAAAATATTATTTAATAGAATTTTTCCCATCATACTCAAATTTTAATACCATTAACAATATTTTATCACAAACTAAAACAGGCAGCCAACAAATAACTGCCTGTCCATAATGGGAATAAGAATAATTTGAGAGAGTCTTTTATGGTATGTTTATATTATATCATATTTTTTTCAAAATATAAGCACTTTTTTCTACATTTTTCATATTTCTTTCGACAGGATTAAAAACTAAATACAGCAACACCATATCCTGGAAGACTATAAGAAATAGAATACTTCATATTATCACATTCCTCTTCTTTTGCTTTATATATCTTTTTTCTTTTCTCCTTTTTTCCACCG
>CAZLOP010000066.1:1801-7907 GCA_964561205.1 uncultured Clostridium sp.
TTCACTATTTAATATAAGTCTATAATTTTTTAATTCTGGTACTCCCACTTTATAATCTTCTCTTTCAACAGGAGTAAAATTAAATACAAATAAAAGATTGCTCTTCTTATCGGAAGAATATCGTATAAAACTAAAAATACTTCTATAATTATCATCAGCATTTATCCATCTGAATCCTTCTGGATTCCTGTCAAGCTCATACATACATGGATATTTATTATATATTTTTAATAATGCTTTAACAAAATTATTTATTTCCCTATGCTCTTTTTCTGCTAATAAATACCAATCAAGTTCTCTTTCTTCACTCCACTCACGCAGCTGCGCAAAGTCCTGTCCCATAAATAGAAGCTTTTTACCTGGATGACCAAACATATATGCATATCCTACTTTTAAGTTTTTAAACTTTTCTTCACCAAGTCCTGGCATTTTATTTATCATTGAACATTTTAGATGAACAACTTCATCATGTGATAATACAAGAATATATTCTTCACTTGAATTGTAGCTCATTGCAAAATTCATCTTATTGTGATTATATTGTCTAAAGTATGGATCAAGCTTCATATAATCTAAGAAATCATGCATCCAGCCCATATTCCATTTAAAAGTAAAATTAAGACCATCATTTTTAGCCTCATCAGTAACTTTAGGCCATGCTGTTGATTCTTCTGCAATCATCATAGAACCTGGATTTCTTTTTAATACAATTGTATTTAAATGTTTAAAAAACTCTATTGCTTCAAGATTTTGATTTCCACCATATTTATTAGGAACCCATTCTCCACCTTGTCTTCCATAATCAAGATATAACATAGATGAAACTGCATCAACTCTTAATCCATCAATATGAAAATGTTCTATCCAGAATAAAGCATTGGCAATTAAAAAATTCTTTACTTCTGGTTTTTCATAATCAAATACTTTTGTACCCCAATCTGCATGATCACCTTTTCTTGGATCAGCATATTCATAAAGACATGATCCGTCAAATTCAGCTAGTGCATGTTCATCCTTAGGAAAATGAGCTGGAACCCAGTCAAGTATAACTCCTATATTATGTTCATGAAGATAATTAATCATATACATAAAATCTTCAGGAGTCCCATAACGTGAAGTTGGTGCATAATATCCTGTAACCTGATATCCCCATGAGCCATCAAATGGATATTCTGCAATTCCCATTAATTCAACATGAGTATATCCCATTTCTAAAACATATTCTGTTATAGCATGTGCAAAATATCTATAGTTATAAAAACCATCTTCATCTCTGTTGGGATGTTTTTTCCAAGACCCTATATGAACTTCATAAATTGCCATAGGAAAACTTTTTACATCTCTGGTTTTCCTCTTTTTCATCCATTTAGAATCGTTCCAGACAAAACTGCTTATATCTGCTATTCTTGATGCATTACCAGGACGTAATTCTGCATAATTTGCATATGGATCAGCCTTATATAATTCCTTTCCGTCTTTTGATTTTATATAGTATTTATACCTTTGGCCACATGATGCATAAGGAATAAATGTTTCAAAAAAACCATATGAACCTGTATTAAGCATTACATTAGCATCTTTATTCCAGTCATTAAAGTCTCCAATAACACTAACGCTTTCTGCATTTGGTGCATAAACTGCAAATCTAGTTCCTTCCTGATTTTCAAAAACTTCAGGATGGGCCCCAAACTTTTTATATACGTCATAATGAATACCCTTTTTAAATAATTCAATATCTTCCATATTGATTCCATTAAATTTTGTTACTTCTTTAACTTTTTGTTCTTTATTTTTCGTCTCTTTTGTCAACCTCAATACCACCTTTACTTTCTTCTTATATAATTTTAACATTTTTTACTACAACCGAAAAGGGCACTATTGTATTTATGATATTTTTTTATTCTGCAAATTGAAATTATAAAATAGGTGCTATAAGTCTTATTAATGATTCCTTAATACGAAGCAGCTTACCCCTATTATTATATTCACCAAGAGTTATTTCTTTTGATTCTGCTATATCATACATAACCTGCTTCTCATAATCCTGAGCTATTTTATAATCATAAATTATTGCTACAACTTCAAAATTTAACTTAAAGCTTCTTATATCCAAGTTTGCTGTTCCTATACTTGCAACAGTTCCATCAACTACAATTGACTTTGCATGAAGGAAGCCATTTTGATAATTATATATTTTTACTCCACATTCAAGCAACTCACCAATATATGAACTAGCAGCCCATGGCATAAAAAAATGATCTGGCTTTCCTGGAAGCAATATTCTTACATCAATACCTGATAAAGCTGATATTTTTAATGCTTCTAATACTGGCTCATCAGGCACAAAGTAAGGTGTTTCAAGGTAAACATTTTTCTTTGCATTATTTATTAGCTTTATATACGCATTTTTTATGTATTCTTCCTTATGGTCTGGTCCGCTTGTTACTATTTGTATCCCAACTTCCCCTGTATCTTTTCCTTTCTCAAATATATAATTTGCATATCTGCTTATCTTTTCACCTGAAGCATGACACCAGTCTAATAAAAATCTTTCATTTAAATCATCTACTGCATCTCCACATATTTTTATATGTGTATCACGCCAATATCCAAAAGCTTCATCTTTATTAATATATTCATCTCCAACATTAAAGCCTCCTACATATCCATAACTTCCATCTATAACTACTATTTTTCTATGATTTCTGTAATTTATACGTGTATTTATGTGAGGAAGAATTCCTGGAAAGAATATTGAAAATTTCCCACCAGCATTAATATAATTTTTTAAATTTCTCTTTATTAGTTTTCTTGATCCCATTGCATCTACAAGAAGTCTTACTTCTAATCCTTCTTGGGCTTTTTTTGTTAATTCTTCTATTATTATTTTGCCTAAATTGTCATATCTGAATATATAATATTCTACATGTATATATTTTTTTGCACTTTTTATATCCTGTATTAAATCAGAAAATTTCTTTTCGCCATCAACATATATCTTCACATTATTATTTATTGTATATTTAGAACCTGCACTATTATAATTCATTTTTCTTAAATCAGAAAAAGTTTTTCCAACATCATGATAATTATCTTTATAACTGTAATTATCACTTAATATTTTTCTTTTCTGTGCATCATGAATAATCTTATCTTTAAATATTTTCTGCCTGCTTAAATTTTGACCAAACATTAGATAAACAAAAAATCCTATGCCAGGAAACATAAGCAAAATCAAAAGCCATGCCCATGTTGTTGTTGGGCTTTTTCTTTCTATAAAAATTAATGACAATGAAAATATTATATTTAAAATAAAAACCAAAACTCCCAGCAGCCATAATATTTCCAAATTTATCACATCCTCTGATAATTATATCTTTACATTTATTATATTATCATACAAAAGTAAATCACAATAATATATACTTTTTATTTAATAAATTATAATTACCACTATATTATTCCGCAAAAAATTTGCATAGAACTAAATTTATATATTTTTAGTTCTATATTTTTTCAATGTCCAAAAGTTTTACTTTTATATCTAGTCCTCCACCATATCCTACCATCTTTCCATCTGCACCTATAACCCTATGACATGGAACTATAATTGGTATTGGATTTTTATTATTAGCCATTCCTACTGCCCTTGATGCCTTTTCATTTCCAACCATAACTGCTATATCTTTATAACTACGGGTTTCTCCATATGGAATCCTTTTTAATGCATTCCACACCTTCTTTTGAAAATCTGTTCCTTCCATTTTAATAGGAATATCAAATTCTTTTCGAATTCCATCAAAATATTCTTTTAATTGCTTATATGTTCTCATTATCAGTTCTGTTTCATTAATATTCATATCTTCAAACTCAGTTTTTCCAAAATCAATTTTAATAATACATTCTCCATCATCTATTATAGATATTATTCCAATTGGAGTATTATAATAAAAAACATTTTTCATATTATCACCTTAATTTCACCAAAAAGAACCTATTACCTCATTCACATAGTAATAGATTCTTTGTATTAGTTTATTTATTTTTCAATTAATCCCTTTTTAACAAGAAAATCATGTGCAACATCTTTAGGATCTCTTCCATCAATATCTACTTCACTATTAAGTTCCGCCATTGTCTTTTCATCAATAAGTCCATCCATTTTTGCAAGTACTGGTTTCAATTCTGGATGTTTATCTAATACTTTTTGATTAGTAAAATTAATTGCATAATATGGCGGGAAGAAATGTACATCATCTTCTAAAGTTGTAAGTCCAAGCTTTGCAAGAAGCGCATCTGTTGAAAATGCATCAACAACCTGAACTTCATCTGCATCTATTGCCTCATAACGAATAGCAGCATCAAGTCCACTTACTTTTCTAAATTTCATATTATACTGTTTTTCAAGTAATGGAAGACAATCTTCTCTCTGTACAAATTCTACAGTACATCCAAGGTCTAGCTTATCTGAATTTTTTATTAAATCAGATAAATTTTTTAAGTTATATTTTTCTGCTGTTTCAGGCTTAACACTCATTACATATGTGTTATTAAAGCCTATTGGTGCAGAAACATCAATATTATGCCTATCCATCATAAGTTTTTTTACTTTGTTATAAACTACTTCTTTATCATTTTCTATTGGTTCATGAAGCATTGTAGATAATGCAGAACCAGTATATTCAACAAACATGTCTATATCTTCATTTGTTAGTGAATCAAAGCAGAAACTTGCCCCATTCAAATTAAATTTTTGTTCAACTTGTAAATCTGTATTACTTTCAATTAAATCTGAATACATATATCCTAAAATAAGTGCTTCAGTAAAGTTACTTGAACCAACTACAATCTTATTTTTATTATCTGCAAATGCAGTTCCTATACCAGATGCAGCAGGAATAATCACAAGCAATGCACATAAAGAATAAACAAGTGCTCTTTCTCTTCTTTTTGCACTTTTAGAAACATTTTTTATTTTATCTGCTGGAAGTAATCCTTCAGATGTAATTGCATGTTCTAATCTTGCTAAAATAAAATCAATAATAAGCGCAAGAAGTGATGCTGGAACAGCCCCAAGAAGCACTAGTGCTGGATTTCTTGAATTTAATCCTAAGTTAATAAACCACCCAAGTCCACCTGCACCAGCAAATGCCGCTATTGTCATTGTTCCAACTGCAGCAACAGCAGATATTCTTATACCAGCCATAATAAACGGCATTGCAATTGGCATTTCAACCTTTAATAATCTCTGACCCTTGCTTAATCCTAAACCTTTAGCAACTTCCACAGTTTTTGGATCAATACTTGTAATCCCTGTGTATGTATTTTTTATTATTGGTAAAAGTGCATATACTATAACCATTAAAATGGCTGGCTTTGTCCCAATTCCTACAAATGGTACTGCAAAAGCAAGTAATGCAATACATGGTATAGACTGCATTACATTAGCTATCCCAATTACAATCTTTGATGCTATCTTATTTCTTGTAATTAATATTGCAGCAGGTACTCCTATTAGTAGTGAAATAAAAACTGCTATTGTTGTCATATTTAAATGCTGCATAAATAGCTGCAAAAGTTCACCTTTTTTGTCCATAAATAAATTGATAAAATTATGCACTTATCTCACTCCTATTCTGATTTCCTAATTTGTCCCCTATAAATTGTCTGCTTAATGAAGCAAGTAATGCTCCCTTAGTTAAATATCCCTGTACTATTCCTTCATTATCAAGAACTGGTATAATTCCTGAAATACTATAATTAAATGTTGTTATAATTTTCTTTAAACTTGTATTTACTAGTGCAGAAACATAGTTATTTGAAATATATTTTTCTATTGTTTCTCCATAAGCTTCTTTATCAATTATATCTTCAAGATATAAAACACCTAAAAGTTTTCCTTGTTCAGTTACAAGAATACTTTCAATATTATTATTTCTCATAATCTGTATAGCTTGTACAACAGTTCTGTCCTTAGTTATTTCATAAGGTTTTTTAAGCATTATATCAGAAGCCTTAACAAATTCAGGATTGCTCCATAATTTATTTTTACCTATAAATTGTTCAATATAATCATTTGCTGGATGTTTCAAAATATTTTCTGGTG
>CAZLOP010000067.1:0-7905 GCA_964561205.1 uncultured Clostridium sp.
AAAAATCCGAATCAAGAACCAGACATATTCTCAATTCGGATTAATTTATATCTATATGATTTTTATTTTTTTATAGTAATTCCATGACATGACCCTGAGCATCCAGTGCATCCGCCTCCGCAGGAACTGCATCCACTTTTCGCTTTTTTAATCAGCTTTATGCTTACTAATACCATACTTCCAATAACAATTGTTCCAATAATGAATGTTGCCATGTAATCCACTTCCATTCTATATTTTTATTTTATAATAAATACCCAAACAAAGATTATTTAATCTTTTGCCGGGCATTTATATCTTTTGGTTAATTATTATATTATCTTCACTTAACAG
The DNA here is from genome assembly GCA_964561205.1 of uncultured Clostridium sp. GTDB lineage: Bacteria > Bacillota > Clostridia > Clostridiales > Clostridiaceae > Clostridium. Next base: position 334 of record CAZLOP010000067.1, read on the forward strand.
TTAACTATTTTATTTATTAAGTATTAACTACTTACTATAACTTAATTGTGCTTTTCCTGCTTTTTCATCAGATCCTTTTGCAAATACTAATGCAGTTACTACTACTGCTATCAAAATAATTACTGATATTGCTGCACCTGCAAAACTGCCATATCCTCCCATAAAGCTTCCCACTTGATTAATAACAAGAGCTATTAAATAAGCTGTTCCTGTTTGGAATCCTAATGTTATCCAAGTCCATTTCCACGAACCCATTTCTCTCTTTATTGCACCTATTGCAGCAAAACATGGTGCATTAAGCATGTTAAACATTATAAATGCATAACCACTCGCCACAGTAAATAAACCTGAAATATTTTGTAATAATGTTGGGTCATCTTCTGCTGCATCAGCAATGCTAAATAGTGTTCCAAATGTTCCAACAACACTTTCTTTGGCAATCAAACCAGTTATTGATGCTACTGAACTTTGCCAGTTACCAAATCCTAATGGTGCAAAGATTGGTGCAATAATATTTCCTAATGCTGCTAAAATACTTTCGCCTTGATCAACCATTTCAAGTTTAAAGTTAAATGCACCTAAGAACCATATAACTCCACAAGCCACAAATATTACTGTACCAGCTTTAATCATAAATGCTTTTGCTCTGTCCCACACATGAAGTAAAACATTTTTTGCACTTGGAATATGATATTGAGGTAATTCCATAACAAATGGTGCAGGTTCACCTTTAAATAGTGCTGTATTTTTAAGAATAATTCCACATATAACTATCATTGCAATTCCAAAAAAATATACTGAAGGCGCTACCCATATTGCTCCATCAAATATAGCTCCTGCAAGCAATGCTATAATAGGAAGCTTAGCTCCACATGGAATAAATGTTGTAAGCATTATTGTCATTTTTCTATCTCTGTCATTTTCCATTGTACGAGTTGCCATAATTCCTGGAACTCCACAGCCTGAACTTATCATCATTGGTATGAATGATTTACCTGATAAACCAAATCTTCTAAAAATTCTATCCATAATAAAGGCAACTCTCGCCATATACCCACAATCTTCAAGAATTGATAATAATAAGAATAATAACATTATCTGCGGTAAGAACCCAAGAACCGCTCCAACTCCACCTACTACACCATCAACTATAAGGGCATGCAACCAATCAGCTACAGCTAAAGTATCCAGCCAGTTTGATAAGTTTTCTAAAACAATTTCTCCAACAAAAACATCATTAGTCCAATCAGTCAGAATTGTACCAAGTGAACTTACTGCAATATAATAAACAAGCCACATTATTGCAGCGAATATTGGCAACGCTAAAAATCTATTTGTAACAATCTTATCAATTTTATCTGAAGTAGTTTCATGAGTACTTCCACCTTTTTTAACGCACTTAGATATTACTCCACCTATAAATGCATATCTGTCTGAAGTAATTATACTTTCGCTATCATCGTCAAGTTCTTTTTCACACTTTTCAATTATTGAATTAAGATTTTTCAATATATTTTCTTTAATATTCAAACTCTCTATTATTTTTTCATCACGTTCGAATAATTTTACTGCAAGATATCTTTCTGGTATATTATTAGAATTAATATTATCTTGAGCAAATGAAGTTATTTCTTTTAATATTTCATCACATTCTCTTGAATAAGGCACTGAAAAATTAGGAACAGTTTTATTCTTTGCTATCTCAACAGCTTTTGCTGCAACTTCTTTTATTCCCTTACCCTTTAATGCTGACATTTCAACAACTGGACATCCTAAAGTTTTAGATAATTGATTAACATCAATTTTATCTCCATTGCTTTCAACAACATCCATCATATTAAGTGCAATAACTGTTGGAACTCCAAGTTCTAAAACTTGAGTTGTTAAATATAAATTTCTTTCAATATTTGATGCATCTACTATGTTAATCACTGCATCTGGCTTGTCTTCTATTAAAAATTTTCTTGTAACAACTTCTTCAAGAGTGTATGGAGATAAAGAATATACTCCTGGTAAATCTACTATTTCAACATCCTTATGACCTTTTAATTTACCACCTTTCTTCTCAACAGTTACACCTGGCCAGTTACCTACATATTGCGTAGAACCAGTCAAACCATTAAACATTGTTGTCTTACCACAGTTTGGATTACCTGCAAGACCAATTTTAATTGACATTATGAATCCTCCTTAAATTTATTATTACTGAATTTCATTATCACTAATATTGCAAAAATTACTCTACCATAATCATTTCTGCATCTGCTTTTCTAAGCGATAACTCATATCCTCTTATCTGTACTTCTATAGGATCTCCTAATGGTGCTACCTTTCTTACAAAAACTTCACAGCCTTTAGTAATTCCCATATCCATAATACGTCTTCTTACTGGGCCTTCGCCTGTAATTTTTTTCACTGTGACTTTTTCACCGCATTTAACTTTTTTTAATGTGTTCATTTTCTGCCTCCAATAACAAAATTTATAATTTCTATTTTAAACCATTATACGGCTTGCCATGCTCTTATCTAGTGCTACTCTTGCACCTTTAACTTTAATAATCATATTTCCTCCAAGCTCAGATATTATAGTAACATTTTCTCCTGCTACAAACCCTAAACTGTTTAAAAACCTTCTTGTCTCATCATTTCCAGTGATTTTTTTTATACTTAGTTCATTACCTTTATTCGCTAACATTAATGGCATAATGATCCCTCCAATCACTATAGTTAAAATTAAAACTCATATTTAACTGACATATATTATCAATCACTTCTTTTTTATAATATTATCATATTATTCTTATAATTGCAAATATTTTTCAATTGATTTGTATTGTTGATGTTATTCATTTTTACTTTTATCAGCTTCAAGCATGACTTTTTTATTATTTTCTATTTTCTTTTTAGTAAATATATCATAAAAACCAGATATACTATAGCTTAAAACCATTATTATAATAACAGCCATAATTTCATCTGATCCAAAATAGTCAACAGCAATAGCAATTGATGTTATAGGAAGTGCCTGTGCACTGCAAAAAACTCCAATCATTCCAAGTCCGGCAACTGTTTCAAGAGGTAAATTAAACACCCCTGCAATACTGCTTCCAAATGCTGCTCCTACAAAAAATACAGGATTTCCTCTTCCTCCTTGAAATACTGAACCTAATGCTACTGCAGTAAAAAGCAATTTCCACAAAAATGATAATGGTGATGCTGGTTCTTTAAAGGAATTATTTATAAAACTTTGCCCCAGACCATTATAGTTTTCGCCTAATATTAAAAATAAAATTACAGTAACTAATCCTCCAAGAAATCCTTTTATCATTGGATTTTTAGTGAAATAATCATACACTCTTGAACTATTATCAAGGACAAAATTAAACAGAATACCAATAATTCCAAATAATAAGCCTAATACTATTAATTTTGAAATTATGTTTATAGTTAATGAATCTAAATTCATAGTGGGATATTCTATTGGCTTATTGCCAATTCTTAAGGAAACTTCGTTTGCAATAACACTTGTTAAAAGTGCTGGAATTAATGATTCATAATTAAAGTTTCCTTTTATTACAAGCTCCATTCCCAGAATTGAACCAGCAAATGGTGCATTATATAAAACACCAAAACTGCTTCCTACTCCACTTATAACCATAGTTCTCTGATCATTTTCACTTAAATTAAACTTACGTGCTAAAAAATCGCCAAAAGTTCCTCCCATTGCAACTCCTGAACCTTCTTTACCTGCTGAACCTCCAAAAAATGTTGTAAGAATGGATCCGATAAAAACTACAGCCATCATATAAACTGGAATATCCTTTGCTGCTTTCTGTACTTCACTTTTAAGAAGATTTTCACCGCTATATGCATTTCTTTTAGTTTTTATATACATATAAGCTATTATTACACCTGCCAGTGGAAGGAAATAAACAAGATAATTATGCTTTTTTCTATAATCATTTGCATATTTTAAAATAATATTAAAATATCCAACTACTATTCCTATAGTTATTCCCATAATTAAACTTAATCCTATCCATTTTAAGATTGATTTTATTAAGCTTTTTGATAAATCTGTTATTTTTTCTTCTTTATCCATAACTAACGTATTCCTTTACCCACAATTAATTAATACTTTTATATATTATTGCTACCATTAATAAGTTTATTGTAACCATTTATATATTTTTTATTAATCATAGATGGAATTTGATATTAGTATAATTTTCATATATACTTCTAAATGTAAATTAAATATATTTGGAGGTAAATTAATCATGAATTATAAAGATAAAATCTTTCGTTCAATATGCTGGATGTTTACCGGCATAATAGTCATACTAGTTATACTCTGCAATACATTTCATCTATCCAGCTTAAATAGAAATCTTATTTTGTCTGTCCCAGCAATATCATTTCTAATATTTAATTTGATATATTCCTTAAAAAATAAAGATATCTCAAAGAAAACATTTGTATTTTCTATAATTGCAAACATTCTGCTATTATGTTTATGGATACTTTTTACAATATTTACTGTTTGGAAGTAATTAGAAACAAGCTGTCCCATTAAACTATTAATAAAAATCTGATTTACAGAATAAAAAAGAAGCTACCACAAATTAATGCGACAGCCCCTCCTTCTCATTTTTTTATTCTAACCCTAAGTTCTACTTAATACACACAGGCATTTTAATTTCAAATATTGTTCCTTCTTCACTATCTAATATTCTTATACTTCCATTATGCTTTGTTATTATTTTTTTAGTTATAGATAATCCAAGACCCGTTCCACCTGTTTTAGAATTTCTTGATTTATCCACCCTTACAAATGGGTCAAATATACTCTGTCTATATTCCTCAGGCATTTTTTCTCCATTATCACCAAATACTGCATAAAAATATCCATCTTTTACTTCTGTATCAACAAATATTTTATTGCCATTTTCATTATATTTTACTTTATTATCTAAAATGTTGTTTATTGCACGTGTAAATTTCTCTTCATCAAGAAGTACATAAACAGGAAATTCATAAATATTAAATTCATATTTAAATTCTTTATATTCAAATTCCGAAATATAGTTTGCAATTATATTTCTCAATATTTCACAAATATCAAGCTTGTTAGTTTTTAGTTTATAAGTATAATTATTATACACATTAAATTCAAAAAGATCAGTTATAAGCTTATTAGCTTTATATGAATTCTTGTTTATTATCTCAAGACACTCCCTTTCTTCTTCATTTAAGTCAGTGTTGTCAAGTAAGGTTTCACTATAACCCAAAATGGAAGCCAGTGGATTCTTTAAATCATGAGAAATATCCAGAATAAGCTCTTCCCTCATCTGTTCAAGATGCTCACGTTCTTTTGTCTGTAATTGTATTGTTTCTGCCATTTTATTAAAGCCACTTGAAAGTTCACCAAATTCATTCTTTTTAGTAGTATTTATTCTTACATCATAATTTCCATCTGATATGGCAATTACTCCATTTAGTAATGTTTTTACAGGCTTAATAAATACCTTAGATGTAAGTTTTGCAAGAACATATACCATAAATAAAATTATTATTACATTAAATATACTTAATACTTTTATAATAAAATGATACGGAATTATTCTTGTTATCATATTAGGTTTTGTAACTTCCTTATATGGACATCCTATTATAAGTATTGAGTGGTCATCTTCTAAATATAAACTATATATTGAATAATCAATTCCTTTACTTGTTTTTATAATTGAATTATTTAATTCCATAAATGCTGATGATGATATAAGATCTCCATTTAATAAAACAGAGTTGTCTCCCTTAACTCCAAATATCTTCATATATGTAGTAACATCAGCTTTATTAAATTCTTCAATTACATTTCCTAAGCAATAGGTTATATTATTATTGTTATCTATTTTTATAAGAAAACCATTAATTGATTTTAACTCATCACTGGTTATTGTTTTATAGTCATTAACCAATTTATTTTCCAAGTTCACAAAATTGGAATCATAGATTCTCTGACCACATAATACTTCATATATTATTAGTGATAGTAAAATGCAGCCTACTGAAATAACAGTTATAGATAAATACCCAAAGAAATATATAAAAAACAATTCAAATTTTACACTATGTGTTGCTTTAGTTATTTTCATCCCAGACAACTTTCTCTACTTTATATCCTATACCTCTTATAGTTTTTATGTACTTTGGGTTTTTAGGATCATCCTCTATTTTTTCTCTTAAATGACTTAAGTGAACCATAATATTATTTGCATCTCCTATATACATTTCTTCCCACACTTCTTCATATATCTGTTTCTTAGTAAACACTTTTCCTAAGTGTGATATTAATAATTTAAGAATTTTATATTCCTTAGGATTCAGCTCTATTTTTTCATTTCCTTTATATACTTCAAAAGTATCATCACATAATTTTAAATTTCCTGTTTTAAATATAGTTTCTGCTTTCTCTGAATATTTGTAGCATCTCCTTAAGTTTGATTTTACTCTTGCGCATAATTCCAAGGGACTTATAGGCTTAACTAAGTAATCATCTGCCCCAAGACCTAAAGCCAGAACTTTATCAGCATCGCTTGACATTGCTGTAATACATATTATTGGAATAGTTGATATATCTCTTATTTTTTCTATTAAAGTTATTCCGTTAACTCTTGGCATCATAATATCCAATAATACTAAATCTATTTTTTGTGTTTCTAATATATCTAATGCATCTTGTCCATCTTTTGCTTCAAATACAGTGTAATTCTCTTTTTTCATATGAATGCTGATAAGGTTTCTTATATCATCCTCATCTTCTGCAATTAATATATTCATTTTTACCCCCATAACCCGATAATATTTTGATTGTACAACCTTCATATTAACAATAAGTTTAATTACTAATTATTATATCCCAAAATCCCCAAAAAACAAAGATTTTTGCCATCTTGATTATGTCTTTAATTCATCTTATAATTATAGTGTAAATATTTTCCATAAAGGTGGTGCTTTTATGCTAAAAAATCTTAGTAAAGTCTGTTCATTTTCTTTATTATTTCTTTTTGCTGCTTTGGCTTTAAATCAATTTAAAATAATATCATACTCAAATCAGCTTGAATATATATTCTATTTTTTCTCACTTCTTTTAATAATGTTTTCAGCTTCAAACACACTCCTTACTAACAAATCTGGTTTTTATAAACTTGTAAGTGTTGTAATAATGGGATGTCTTGCAGTTGGAGGTACCCTTGCCATAATTCATCCGGGATTTAATGTTTTTCTTTATGTATCAATTATTTCAACTTCAATTTATTCTCTTGTAGATATGTTTTATAAAGTAAATTAGATTAAATGGGCTATCGCACTAATAATTAGTTTACAGTTCCTTTTCTCTTTGATAAATCAGAATTTAACGATATTAAGTAAGAACTAAAAACTAAGAACTAAGAGTGAAGGAAATTTTTCTTTCAGAAAAATAAAATTATATGTTTTATAAAAACAAAGTTTTTATAAAATGCTTTAACACATTATTTGAGTAGTTTAAGGGGTAGATTTTGAAAGGAA
>CAZLOP010000068.1:0-7795 GCA_964561205.1 uncultured Clostridium sp.
ATTATAGAAAATATGAATTTTTTTGAAAAATAATATGGCGAATATGCTGCAATAGTAGTATTATAAAAATTGGACTTTATTTCAAATTATACAAGGAGGAATATATAAATGAATTTTTACAAAATGCAGGGTGCAGGAAATGATTTTATTTTTATAGATGCATTTAATCTTAAAATTGAAGATGAATGTGATTTGGCAAGAAAATTATGTGACAGACATTATGGAATTGGTGCAGATGGACTTGTTCTTGTAAAACACAGTGATGTTGCTGCAGCAAAAATGGAAATAATAAACTCAGATGGTTCTAGAGCAAACATGTGTGGCAATGCAATAAGATGTTTTGGTAAATATGTTTATGAGAAAGGAATAGTAAATACTGAAAAATTTTCAGTTGAAACTGGAGATGGCATAAAGGAGATAGAAGTCATTAAAGATGACAATAAGGTAAAGTTAGTGCGGGTTTACATGGGAAAAGGATCTTTTGACGGCAAAGATGTTCCACTTAATAATCTTGATAAATTAGTTAATGAAAGGGTGAAAGTACAGGATAAATCATATAATATGACAACAGTACTTGTTGGGGTTCCTCATACAATAATTTTTGAAGATGATATGGACTATGATGTCAGGGAAGATGGAAGAAAAATTGAAAAACATGATTTGTTTAAAGAAGGAACAAATGTTAACTTTATAAAAGTAATTGATGATACACATATAAGAGTAAAAACATGGGAAAGAGGTGCAGGAGCCACACTTGCATGTGGAACAGGATGCAGTGCATCTGTTTTTGTAGCTAAAAAATTAAACAGAGTAGATACAGAGAAAGAAATATTTGTTGAAGCTCCAGGAGGAACTCTTATAATAGAAGTCTCAAAAGAAGAAATCTTTATGAAAGGTCCTGCTGAATTAGTATTTAGTGGAGACATAATTGTATAGGGTATAAGTTGGTGGCTTAATGGTTTATAGAAGAGGGAAAATAGATGAGTATATCAAATACAAAATTTGCAGTTTATAAACTGTTGTTTATTACTTTTTTACTAATAATAACTGGATGTACAAATAATTCTATAGATGAAACAACCAATACAAAGAACAGTTTAATAAATTTGTTAAGTAATGGAGCGGTACTTAAAAGCGAAGATGGAAATTATAATTTATATAATTATGAAAATGGAGTATTCACTAAAGTTGCCTCAAATAATATTATAACTTCCTTCAATAAAAAAAATTCAGTTTATGTTGAATATGAAGATAACAATAATTACATTGTATGGAATAACAAAAAGATTAAAGTAAAAGATGATAATTATGAGGGACTTAAGCTGTCACCTGATGGAAAATATCTTTCATATTTTATTGATGATAATGGACTGAAGTTAAAAATATATGATATACTGAACAATAAATATGTACAAATAAACAGTAAAACTCTTATTTCAGGCACATTATATGATTGGTATAATGATGATGAAATAATATATTATGGTATTAATAGCAGTAAAATTAATGGATTATTTACTTATAATTTGAAAGATAAAAAAGAAAAAAACATCTATGAAATAGATGATGGTTTTGTTACTTTTTTAAAATGCACTAAAGGAAATATTGTATTTTTAAAAATAGACAATGAAAATAATAAAAAGTTTTTAGCACTGAATAAAAATTCATTAGCAGTCAACTGTACTTCAGATGAAATAGAAAATATATATGATGTTGCAGAAGATAATTTGAATTTTTATTTAACTGGAAGTGCTTATGGAAATGCAGAGTCTTTATACTTATTAAATTCTTCTCAGTTAAAAAGGCTCGTATTTGATTTTCCTTCTCTTGTAATTTGTGAAAAGGGATTAAGGATTGATAATAATAAGAATATATTATTTATTGGCTGTGATGATTTTTGTGGCGAGGAAAAAATTTACAGATATAATACAGATGGTTCCATAGAACTTATTGGAGATGAATCTGTTGAATATAGGTTTGTGGACTGCAATTAAAAGTTATTAGAATTAGCTTTGCTGATTTTAATAACTTTTTTATGTATAAAAAGTTAAAATAATGGATAATACTTTAGATACTCTAGGAGGTGAAAGTATAGAAAATTATATTAAATACATTGATTACAAAATTGTCAGGCAGATAAATTATGAAGAATGTCTTAAAGGAAATGTTATTCCTTTAAATAAGGAAAACAATGTTATAAATATGCTTTCAGCAGATTTTAACTGGGAAAGAAGAGAGCATCTGCAGTATCTATATGAAACAAAAATAAACATAATTAAAATTGAACCAAAAGAATTTGATATGTTAAAGCAGATTATTTTTGGTGAGAATGAAGAAAAAATAAGTGACATAATAATTCAAGATGCTATAAATAAAAAATCTACAGATATTCATTTTGAACCTGATGAAGATAATGTAAAAGTGAGATACAGAATAAATGGATGTATGACACTGAGATTTATTATAGAAAAAGAAAAATATAATAGAATATTATCTAAAATAAAGTTAAATGGAAACATGGATATTACTGAAAAAAGAAGACCTCAGGATGGAAAAATCATCATATTATACGAAAAAATAAATTATGACTTAAGAATTTCGGTAGTGCCCCTTGTTTTTGGAGAAAAGATGGTAATAAGAATCTTATACTGCAGAGATTTTAATTTGAAAATTGAAGATTTAAAATTTACTTTACAGGATCAAAAAAGTATTAAAAGAATGATTAACATATCGGATGGGCTAATTATTATTAATGGTCAAACCGGAGCCGGCAAATCCACAACGGTTTATACAATGCTTAATGAACTTAGCAGTGAAAATATAAATATAATTACAATTGAAAATCCTGTAGAAGTTTATCTTAAAAATGTAAATCAAATGAGTGTGAATGATGATTTAGGTGTAACATTTAATACCGGACTTCGAAGTATTTTAAGGCAGGATCCGGATGTAATAATGATAGGAGAAATACGTGATAATGAAACAGCTCAGATTGCAGTAAGAGCTTCAATAACAGGGCATAAAGTATTAAGTACAATACACTGCAGATCTCCAAGAGAAGTATTTATAAGAATGGCCAGTATGGGTATAGAATATGATGTTTTGTTTGAATGTCTTAAAGGAATAATCTCCCAAAGGCTCGTAAAAATTTTATGTGATGAGTGTAAAGTAAAAGAAGAAGCAGTATGTTATAAAGGCAGTTCAGTATATAAGAAATGTGGATGTGAAAAGTGTAACTATACAGGGTATTCATCAAGAAGACTTATAAGCAGTGTATGTTATTTAAAAGATGAAATAAAGAATGTAAAAGATATTTTAGAAAATAAGGAATGTCTCTCAAATAAATCAATGAAAATTCAGCTGGAAAATCTGCTTTTGGAAGGAAAAGCTGATTATAATGACTTTGTAAATTTTATTGAAGGAGAAGGACTTGATGAAAATTAAATCAATGAATTTTAGGAAAAATAGTGCAAATTCCAAAATGCTGAGTATTATATGTGATAATATGGCTGAAATTTATAAGAGTGGTTTAAAAATAAATGATGCAGTAAGAATAATAAAAGATGCAGTTTGTGATGAAGCATATAAAAACAGTCTTGAATGTATTTCCTGTAACCTTGAAAAAGGCAAAGCATTAAGTGCTTGTTTTAGTGAATTCAGAAAACTATATCCTAAGTTAATGACTTCAATGCTTAGGATTGGAGAAGAAAGCGGAGCCTTGTATTTTGTTCTCATATCATTAAAATTTTATTATTCAAAAATATTTGAAATAATAAATAAAATAAAAAAGTCATTATCATATCCATTTATAGTATTTACAGCATTTGTATTTATGTGTATTTATGTTTTTAAAGGGGTTCTTCCTGATATATTTAGTATTTATTCTGATATGGGGATAAAACTTTCAAAACAAAATGAAATTATTATGGAAATTAGCAGAATGGCAGATATGGATATGACCATGTTGTTATTGTATTTTATTATATATGTAATAGTAATACCATTTATATTTTTTAGATTTATGGCTCATAAATATTTTAGTGGGTTAGTTTTATACTTTCCTGTCTTTAAGTTATTTTATGAATATAGAATAATTTTAATATTATATATAATTTTTAATTCAAAAATTAATATATCAAAAGGGTTAGATATGTGTCAGGATTGTATAGATTCAGAAATTTTAAATAAAGCATTTAAAGATATTAATGATAATATTAATAAGGGTCATGAGTTAAGTTATTCACTAGAGAAATGCAGAATGCTGTCTCCATATTCATTGTCTATAATTAAAATTCATGAAGAAAGCGGCAGCCTTGAAAAAGCATTTTTTGAATTAAGTGAAAAAATAAGCAGGAGTATGATGGAAAAGATTAATAAATATGTAAAGGCTGTTCATCCAGTATTAATTTTAGTTTTGACAGTAATGATAGGGTTCTTTTTCATTAATATTATAATGCCTATTATATATGGGATTAATGGTCTGGCAATATGAAAAAAGCAGAAGGATATACTCTCATAGAACTAGTTGTATCAATATTTATTATTTTGTCCATTGCATCATGTGGAGTTAAATTTTATGGAACAGCAAAAAGTATAAAAAACTCAATACAGATAAAAAAATATACTTATGAAATTCAAAATCTTCTTTCATATGGAAAGAGTATATGCAGGGAAAAGAAAAAGACAGGAAAGATAGTTTTGGATAATAAAACAAATACAATCAGGTTTATAGAAGGTCATGATTCTATTGAAAAAACAGTTACAGTTCCAAAAGAATATAAAATATTTCCATATTTCAGATATTATATTTTAGAAGACGGAAGAATCAATGGCAGTAATACAATAAATATTATGGATGAAAAAAATATCTGTCATGAAATAACAATAAAGACTGGAGTTGATACTATTACTATAAAGGAAGAGGAAAATGAAGAAACATAGTGGATATATAATGCTGGAAGTAATTATATCCATAATGATTATATTAACAGTTGTAACTGCTGCAGTTAAAGCATATGTGAGTACAGTAAAGACATGGAGAAGGGCGTTTATAACAGAAAATGTAAAAATGGCAGTTTATAATATATCAAACGAAATAAAATATAATATGACATATGAAGAACTTCAATTACTTTTTAAAGGCAAAGACAAGATTTCTTTAGAATATAGTATAAATATTAATAAATCTATAATGGAAAAAAACATATCAGATTTAAATAAAGGAGATGATATTACAATTATTAAGCAGGATGATAAATTTGAAAAATTTCTAATAAAATGCAGTATACCATATGAAGAAAATAAAATAATTTTTGAATATGAAACAAAAAAGAGCTGGTGGATGAATGAAATATAGTAAAAGAAAAGGTTTTACCATTATTGAAAGTATCTTTTACATTGGAATGATAAGCACTGCGTTTTTAATATTGCTGACTTTTTACAAGTCATATTATTCTGCCTGTGATAATTTAAGAAAAGAAGTTATTGATGAAAATAACATTAGGAATTTTTATATTAATCTTGATTCAATTATAAGGGATGAAGAAATAGAAAATATTTATATAGATAATAATGCCTTATATATTGTGAAAAATACTAAATCAGGCAGGTTAAATATGGCTGTTAAATATTATAATAAACGTGTTGTAATAAAATATACAAGAAATAATAAGACATTAACAATAACCAGAATGTTAAGTGATATAGATGAATTTAAAGTTATTAAAAAGAATAATCTTATTTATATTTATATAAAAACATTAAATGAAAGGGAATATATAAGATGCATCTAAAAAATAAGGGAAATATAATTTTATTAACTATGATTTTTTCATCTATTATAACCAGTATTTTATTGTTATTTTGTACTATGTCTATAAATATTATGAAATACAATAATGTAAACATACATACTGAAGATTTATATAGCATAGATGAATATGAAGAAGAAATTATTAATATTTGCAGTAATAGTATTAATGAATATGGTATTGACAACATAAAAAACAGTAACGAAATGTATTCTATTTCAAATGGTAAATATATATGTTCCTATAATAAGGAAAATGATTATTTTAAAATGGATTTTTTTGAAAATAATAGGTCAAGAATTTTAAATTATAAAATAGATGACAATAAAGTGATTCTTATTCCATCTTACAAATATAAAAAGGAAGTGAAAGATGAGAAATAATGTACTTATTTTAAAGAAAAGCTGTTGTATTTACAATGGCATAATCATGGAGTTTGGTGATTTAAACAATGTTAAACAAAATTCTTATAATAAGCTGAAAATTATAATATTAGAACAACCCCTTATAATTAATGAAATATCTCATAATATAAAAAAAGATAAAATTCAATTATATGCACAAAATCTTATAGAAAATGATTTTCCTCAAAATAATGAGATTTTATATAATTTTGATTATGATTTAAAAAGAGAAAAAATATACATTTATTATATTAGAAGTAAAATAGAAATAAATAGACTATGTCTTAAATTTAATAATATAAACATAATGCCTATTCAGTATTTTATGCTGGAAGCCTGTATTAATAAATATAAAAAAGAGATGAGTTTTGTATCTGTAAGCTATATTGATAATATTTACTATTTTATTGAAGTAAAAAATCGTATAATAACAGATAATTTAATTAGTAAAGACTTTGAAAGTATAAGAGATAAAGCATTAATGAGCAGTAATGAAGTACTTATTATAATGGAATTTTCTGATTTTACTATAGATACATTTAATAAATTTAAGTTTATAGGAAATAAGCATATTAAAATAATAAATATTAATTGTGAAAAGGAGAAGTATGCTGGAAACATATAGATTAAATAAAGATTTCATTCCAAAAGAATATTATATTAAAAAGAAAACAGAAACAAAAGATGCATTAAAAAGATTTATTATAATCATGGTTATAGGAAATTTTATTTTGATGCCAATAAGTATAGAAATTTTAAGAAATTGGTTAAATGACGAAAAAGTAAATAGAGTAGAAACAACAAATGTATATAGGGGCAGCAGCAAAAAAGATATAAATAAATGGATTGACTGTATTAATGACGAAATTATTAAAGAAGCTTATATAAATGAAAATGAAGCATACATTAAAATTAATAACATTGATGATTATTATAATGGATATTTAAAAGATAAGCTTACAGTAGTCAGTATTGATAATAATGATGAATTATACACTTTAGGAGTAGAACTGAATGAATAAAAGTATTGATAAATTGCAAATAATATTTTTGGCAGCTGTTTTTTTCTTATTTGTCTCTCAAAGTGTAGTAATATATGCAGATAAAAATTTAAAAGCACAGAAAAAAACTGAAAATTCATATGTAGAAAATAAAGAAATTTTATTGGAAGATGTATACAATAAATTGAAAGGAATAAAAAATAAAAAGATTATTAATGCAGAAAAGCTTAATAATGGATGGAGTGTAACTCTTCGTGTTGACTTGGCAGAAAAGCAGCTTATGAATGAAATAAACCAATTAGAAAATTGTTTTATTACTAATTACACAATAATGCAAAATAAGGATGAAAATTATATGGAATTAAAAGTTTTTTTTCAAAATTAAAAGGGAAGGAGAGTAATAAAGTACAAATATATTGCAATTATCTTTGTATTTTGGTAAAATGATTTTGTTATGTCAATATGTTTGTGCTTTATGAGCAGCACTTACACTTTAAATTAAAATTATTTTATGCAATGATTATATAAACTGGAGGTATAGATTAATGATATCAGCAAGTGACTTAAGAAAAGGAACTAC
>CAZLOP010000069.1:0-7772 GCA_964561205.1 uncultured Clostridium sp.
AATGGATATTTTAAAAATGCAGGACAGCATGAAAAATAAGATTAACATTAACATGAGATGTATTTAAATTTCAATTCATGCTAATGCTGGTGTTGGAACGATTAACATTAACATGAGATGTATTTAAATATTTTTAGTATTTTATCATTTATGATATTCTTGCTGATTAACATTAACATGAGATGTATTTAAATAACTTATATTTAACTCCAGCTATGGCTACAGTAAGATTAACATTAACATGAGATGTATTTAAATTTTAATGCTTTACCTTGCCTTGAATCTAATACAAGGATGTTATTAAATGAAGTATTGGTAAATTTAAAGTATAAAAAAAGAAACTGATTTTATAAGAAAAGCACAGAAAAGTGCATTTTTTAGGTCAGTTCCTTTTTAAATATAGGAATTTATGAAATGTTTGCTTAATGAGAAGTTATATAAATAGAGGCTTTATCAACTTAAAAAGTTCAAATGGATAAATGTTGATTCTATATAAAACTAATGGTATAATAATCGTACTAAGAGTACGACTGAGGGGAAAAATAGATTATGAAAGAAAGCAAAAGAGATAATCTGATAAAGTTTAATAAAGATAATATTTTAAGTGCTGCTAAAGAGTTATTTAATACAAAGGGTATAGAAAAAACTACCATGGATGATATAGCAAAGAAAGCAGAATATAGTAAATCTACAGTTTATGTATATTTTAAAAGTAAAGATGAAATATATAATCACATAATTTATGAAAATATGTGTTATATAAAAGATATAATATTAAAAAGCATTAATAAAAATAAAACATTTGAAAAGCAATTTTATGCTATCTGCAGCAGTCTTGTTAAGTTTCAAAAGGATAACCCTGTTTATTTTAAGAGCATCATAAATGAAATACAAGTAAATGTTGAAACAATAAAGACTATGAGTATTTTAAAAAACATATTTGATGTTGGAGAAGAAATAAATCATATTATTTTAAAAGCAGTAGAACGAGGTATTGCAAACAAAGAAATCTGTTCAGAGATTAATGCCCTTCCAACTGTTTTTATGATATGGGGAAGTATATGTGGAATAATATCTATGGCTTCAGAAAAAGAAGAATATATAAAGTTAGTCATGAAAATGACAAAAAAGCAGTTTCTTGATTATAGTTTTCATACATTATATAAAGTGTTTGGTAATTAAAAATATATAAAAGGAGAACAGTAGTAATGTCATATGTAACCATGAAGACAATGAATATGAGCACTATAACTGAACAGATAGCAGAAAGTACTTGTACTGATGCACTGAATGAAGTAAGTGAAATGCTTATTGATATTGAAAAAAAGATGAGTTTTTATCTGCCCCATAGTGAAATAACCACCATAAACAATAATAGTGGCGAAAAGAATATTAAAGTCTGCTGGGATACTTTAAATCTTATAAAGGAAAGTATTAAATATTATAAGCTGACAGATGGTGCTTTTGACATTGCCTTAGGTTCAGTAATTAATGAATGGGGCATATTTTCAAAACATGAACATGTACCAGCATATGTGCAGTTCAAAGATTATTTAAAATATGCGGATTCAAAAAATATAATTATTGACGAAGAAATGTCTACAGTAAAGCTTAAATATAAGGGGATGAAAATAGATTTAGGAGGTATTGCAAAAGGATATGCAGCACAAAAAGCAATTCATATTTATAAAAAACATAATATTAAATCAGCTATGATAAATATTGGGGGAAATGTAGCTATACTGGGCAAAAAGAAAAATAATGACCTATGGAGTGTGGGAATACAGAATCCCTATAAAGAAAGAGGAAATATTATAGGAGCAGTTTTTTGCGAAGATACTAATATTGTTACATCAGGGAACTATGTCAGATATTTTGATGATGGACAGAATAAATATGGACATATAATAAATCCTAAAAATGGGCAGCCTGTTAAAAGTAAAATATTAAGTACAACAGTTATATGTAAAGATGGAATTAAAGCTGATGCATTATCTACAGCTTTGTTTGTTATGAAAGATATTAATACAATAAGGGAATTTATAAAAAAATTTAATGATTTTAGAGTGATTTTAATAGCTGATGAAAATAAAATATATTTAAGCAGAGAGTTATCAAAAAGTTTTTATCTTACTGAGGAATGTAATAGTAAAGTTTATTTTATATAAAATTTTATGGTATTAAAATAAGGAGATGAGAATTATGAAGTTTAATATGTTAAAAAGTATAATTGTCTTATGCATAGCAGGTGCAGTAGTTTATGGAGGTGTATATATAAATAGGATATACAAATACAAAAATGCAGTAAAAGAAATAAGGATTGATGATATTACAAAATATAATTTAAAAGATGGCAGCTATACAGGATTATGTAATGTAGGAGAAATAGAGGCAGAAGTAAAAGTTGTTCTTAAAGATAATAAGATAGAAAATATAGATATTCTGGAACATAAAAATGGTCGTGGTAAAAAGGCGGAATGTATAATAGATGAAGTTGTTAAAAAGCAGAGTCTTAAAGTAGATACCATATCTGGTGCTACAAACAGTAGTAAAGTTATTTTAAAAGCTATAGAAAATGCTGTAAAAAAGGGAATAATTTAAATTCTTGTTATAAAAATATGTAAATAAAAGATACTATAGAAATTCTTTATTTGCAAATTTCTGCAGTATCTTTTATTTTAATAAATTTTGATTAAATTTCTTCCTCATCAGATGAGACAACTCTGTCTAAATAGAAATAAAATTCAACACCTCCATCAATATTATGAAATTCAAACTGAGACTGATGGAGCTCAAGAATATTTTTAACAATAGATAAACCCAGTCCTGTGCTGTTTTTCTGAGTTCTTTCCCGTGATTTATCAAGTCTGTAAAATTTACCAAAGAGTTTTGAAATTTCCTCTTCAGGAATATGAGTGCCTAAATTCTGTACACCTATTTTGTATCTATGTTCTTCTTCATTAATATAAATATTGATTGAATTATGTGGCGGAGTATATTTAATTGCATTAGTAACAAGGTTAGTCATAACCTGTTCCATTTTAAAAGGATCTGCGTAAACATAACTGTAAGGATTTGTTGAAGTAAAGTTTACAGTAAAATCATTTTCCTTAAAACTTAATGCATGAGTATTTATAATCTTTTTAATAAGTCTGTTTATATTAAATGATTCTTTTGTGATTTTTATTGTACCTGATTCAAGCTTTGAAAGTTCAAGCATATTTGCAACCAAAACACCCATTTTTTGTGCCTCATCTATTATTGTTTCAAGATAAAGGCTGGCATCTTCGCCAGTTACAATGCCATCTTTTATACCTTCTGCATATCCTTCAATTATACCTATAGGGGTCTTTAGCTCATGGCTTACATTATCTACGAAGTCTTTACGCATATTTTCCAGCTGCCTTTCTTTTTCAATATCTTCTTCAAGCTTTGCATTTTTACTTTTTAAATCTTTTAAAGCATTTTGAAGATTGTTTGAAAGGGTATTTAGGGAACATGCCAGACTTCCAATTTCATCTTCTCTTTCAGTTGAACATGTAACTGAGAAATCCATATTGGACATTTTATTTGCAACATGAGTTAAAGTAACTAATGGTTTTGATATTAAGTTTGAATAAAAAGATGAAAGTATAACTGCAATTGCTATGAGTCCTAAAAATAAATAAAATAAAAATTCATTTATAACTTGTGAAGCTTCTGTAATATTCTGAATAGAAGAAACACATATCATAAGGGTATCATTTTTGCTTGTAAGTGACATTGGAGCAATAACTCCGATTTTTTGAAGGTCACTGCTTCTATTATAAAAAGTTGTTGAGCCAATCTTAGAATTATTAATAACATTATCAATAAATTCCTTGTTGGAAAGCAGTTCGCTACAGAATGAACTAAGTTCATCTATACTTTCTCTGTCTTTTGATACTTTGTCGGATAAATATATTTTTGACTGGTCAAGGGATATTATAAGGACTTTTGCGTTATGATCATTTTCAAATTTATTTATTGCAGGGCTTAAATCTGTATCAGGAGAACTGTTCATTGAATAAAAGTTTGTAAAGAGGGTAACTTCTCTTTCAAGTGATTGTGTTCTTTTAAATGAATAGAATTTTTCAAAGAAAGATGCCTGTGCAAAATAAGTTAAAAAAATGAGCATTAATATTAAAGATAGTGTTATTCCAAATAAACGTTTTGCTAAATTGTATCTCATTATTACTGTTTGCTGTCAAATTTATAACCACTGCCTCTTACAGTGACTATATAGTTTGCTTTATGTAATAGTTTTTCACGAAGTCTTTTAATATTGGTATCCACAGTACGTATGTCTCCATAGTAATCAAGTCCCCATACATTATCTAAAATATTATCACGGTTTAATGCAATTCCTTCATTTGTTATAAGGTATATTAAAAGTTCATATTCTTTTGGAGATAGAGGTATTACTTCACCATTTACTTTTACTTCATGAGAAAGTTTGTTTATAGTGAGGCCATTGTATTCTTGAACGCTTGAATCAACATTTGTTACAGTTCTTTTTAATAAGGCTTTAACTTTTGCAATTAAAACTTTTGGACTAAATGGTTTTGTCATATAGTCATCAGCACCGCAGTCATATCCAGTAAGTTTGTCTTCTTCTTCACCTTTAGCTGTAAGAAGAATAACTGGAATTGTAGAAACAGCTCGTAGTTTTTCAAGCATTGTTATTCCATCCATAACAGGCATCATTATATCTAAAAGAACAAGATCTACCTTAGAAGTGCTTACTGCCATAAGGCCTTCTTCGCCGTTAGATGCTTCAATAATATTATAATTTTCTTTTGTTAAATAATCTCGAAGAAGGAATCTTATTCTTAGTTCATCTTCAACTATTAAAATTGTCTGCTTCACATTATTCACTCCCTTTTATTTTATATAGATATTATAAAAAGAAAATATGTCATTTTCTTTACAATATTTATTTTATCATGATTACAGATTTTTATAAAATATATAGTGAATATTCCTTAAAATTAAAGTATTATTAAAGGTAGAATAAATGTTAATAATTAAGGATGATAAAAATGATACAGAAAAATTTTGATATAAAAAGGCACAGACTGGAGAACGGCCTGGAGGTTCTTACAATAAAAAAGGATACATCAATAGGTGCTGTTAATGTAGGAGTAAAAATAGGTGCAATGTATGAAAACATGAAACAGAAGGGAATCAGCCATTTTATTGAACATGTTTTGTTTAAAGGTACTCATACAAGAAATGATGAAAAGTTAAATGATGATTTGGAAGAATTAGGGGGAGAATATAATGCATATACAGATTATGATGTTACAGTATATACTATAAGCTGTCTTATGGAAGAAATTGATGGTGCTGTTGATATATTAAGTGATATGATAATAAACTCCAGCTTTGATAAAGATGAAATTGAAAAGGAAAGAGGGGTAATATTATCAGAAATAAAAACAGCAAAGGATGACATTGAAGATTTCAGCTTTAAATCTGTAAATGAAATTGCATATGACAAAAGTGCATTAAAATATGAAGTAACAGGTCTTCAAAGCACAGTGAAGAGTTTTTCAAGAGATGATTTATATAATTTTTATAAAAAATACTATACTCCTGAAAATGCAGTGATTAGCTTTGTTTCAGCATACAGTCATGAAACTGCAATTGAAATAATAAAAAAGCATTTTGGAAACTGGAGTGGAGATTTATGCCAGAAGAATACAGTTGTTAATGAAAAAAATAAAAATATAACAGGCATAAATTATAAAAAAGATATTGAACAGAGCACCATAGTTTATTTATTTACATTTGGTGACTTAACCAAGGAGGATGAACTTCCTTTAAGAATTTTAAATCACAGACTTGGTGAAAGTTCAAATTCACTTCTTTTTAGAGAAATACGTGAAAATCGTGGTCTGGCATATGATATTTATACTCATCTTGAAATTACAAAAAAAATAAAAACTTTGTACATTTATACAGCAGTAGGAGAAGAAAATATAGATGAAGCAGTAAAAGCCATTGATAAGACTCTTCAGGATGTTCTTGATGGAAAAACAGAATTAGGTGAAAGAGATCTTAATATAATGAAAAAGGTTCATAAAACAGCTGTTATTTCAACACTTGAAGACAGTGCGGAACTTTGTAATTATATGCTTCATCAGGCACTTGAAGATGAAGATTTATTTGAATTTGAAAGTGATATGAGAAGGCTGGAAACTTTAGATAAGTCTAAAATCAGAGAAGTTGCAGGAAGAGTATTAAAAAATCCTACAATTCATATACTTAAGCCTAAAAATGATTAAATTAAAGAAAAGGTGGACATTATGCCTAAAATAACAAAAATTGAAGTCCAAAAGAGAAATAAGGAAAGAGTTAATATATATATTGATGGAGAATATTCCATGGCAGTAAATGCTGAACTTATTTATAAAGAAAATTTAAGAACTGATATGGAAATAAATATTGAAAAACTTCAGAAAGTTGCAGCAAAAGAAGAAATATTAAGATGCAGAATTTCAGCTTTAAAGGTAATTGAGCGAAGCTGTAAAACTGAAAAGGAATTAAGAGATAAGCTTAAGGAAAAGAATTATAGTGATAATGCAATTGAACTCAGTATACAATTTTTAAAAGAATATAATTACTTAAATGATGATACCTATGCAAAAGCTTTTATTAAGGATCATTCTTCTTCAAAGGGAAGCAGCAGGATTAAGTATGAGCTTTTAAAAAAAGGAATATCTAAGGATATAATAGAAGAAAATATGCTTCAATGTATTGATGAAGATATAGAAAGAAAAGCTGCATTAAGTATTGGAAAGAAAAAGTACAGATCAATTATAAAAGGTGAAAGTGACACTTATAAGATTTCAGGAAAGCTTTATCGATTTATATTGTCAAAGGGCTATAATTATGACATTGTAAAGAGTGTAGTAAAAGAAATTATGAATGATGATATGTTTATAGAAAATTAATTTAGCAAAAGTGAGTATATTTTGTTATAATTGTTGTGTATATATAATAGGCAAATAACAAAATATGCTAATGTTTATCATAATGCTGTGTGGAGGCTTTTATTTATGGTGCAAAAAGGTGTAAAGATAGTATTAAGCATATTTATGATTTTATTTATAATAACTGGTATATTTTTTGGGGCTGTCCTTAACGATGATATCTATAATAGAGTCTTATATGCAGCAGATAAAATAAAAATATTTGCAGGAATAAAAGTTTATGACAGCCAGTCTGTTATAGTAAAATATAATGGAACGACTATAGATGAAGCAGTTAAAGGAAATAGTGTAATAGAAGAAAAAGCTAAATATATTACAGAAAGATGCACAAGTGACAGAGAAAAAGCCCATTCAATATATTCTTGGATAGGGAGTAATATTGAGTATGATACAGATAAAGCAGACAGAGTCTTAAGTGAAGATGAAGAAATAAGTGATAGTGGTGCCATATATGCGTTTAGAGATAGAAGCGGAGTATGTTTTGATTATGCCTGCCTTTACGTTGCTATGTCACAGAGTACTGATTTAAAAGTACGCCTTGTTATTGGGAAAGCATTTGATGGAAATGATTATGTAGCACATGCATGGAATGAAGTCTATATTCAGGATGAACAGAAGTGGGTAAATGTTGATTGTACTTTTTTTGCAGGTGGTAATTATTTTGATACTGATAAATTTGATAGGTATCAGAAAGAAGAAATTGCAGGAGAATGGTAAAAAATAAGAATTTATTATATAATTGACAATGCACATTTA
>CAZLOP010000070.1:0-7716 GCA_964561205.1 uncultured Clostridium sp.
GAAGTTACTTTTATTAAATTTACACAGAATTTTTTAGACAGCCTAATATGGTAAATTTTTGATAGCATTTACTTAAAAATGTTTTCACATACTTCAAAATGGTAATAACTATAGCCATATGTAATAAAATATGTATAATAGATTATAACAAATAATATAGATACATAGGAGAAAAATAGCAGAATGGAAGGGAGATATAATGGAAAAAAAATTAAAAATATCATTTAATTCACCAGTAATTTTAACATTTTCGATTATATGTTTTTGTGCATTGATTTTAAATATTGTAACAAGAGGTGCAGCGAATAATTTGCTTTTTAGTACATATCATTCATCTCTTTTGAGTCCTTTTACATATATAAGATTTATAGGACATGTTTTTGGACATGCAGGCTGGGAACATCTTATAAGCAATTTAACATTATTGCTTGTTATAGGACCTTTACTTGAAGAAAAATATGAATCAGCAAATATGATTATTATAATTTTAACAACAGCATTAGTGACAGGAATAGTAAATTATATATTTTTCCCAAGGGTAATATTATTGGGAGCAAGTGGTATTGTGTTTGCATTGATACTTTTATCTTCTTTTACAAGACTAAAGCAGGGGCAGATACCTCTTACATTGATACTGGTAGCAGTAATATATATTGGAGGGCAGATATATGACGGCATTTTTGTAAAAGATAATGTGGCAAACTTAACTCACATATTAGGAGGAATAGTTGGCTCTGTAGCAGGATATATAATGAATAAAACAGCCGGATAATAAAGAAGATGAAGATAATAAAGATGAAATTGATAATCCAGAAAACTCACAATCATATGAACAAAATCCAGAGAAACCAGCATCTGAGACTGTTAAACATCTTAACAAAGATGGTTTAATGGCAGCAAATACTTATGACAATGGATATTATGTTGGAAATGATGGTGCATTTGTTAATTAAATATGTAATGTTCCAATTGGTATGGAAAAGGCTGTAGCCAATTGCATAGATGTAGAGCATAGTCGTATTAATATGACTTTTGCAGGATTAAAAGCTGCATTGGATTCAAAAAGATGACATTCAAGTCAAATAAATTGATATACAGGTAAATTAATGATATTATCTAAAAATATAGAGACAAATAAATTAAGGGGATAATATTATGCATTGTGAATTAACAATCCTTATACCATGTTTAAATGAAGAAAAAACACTGGAAAAGTGTATAAAGAAAGCTAAAAGGTTTTTACTGCATAACAATATCAATGGTGAAATTCTTATTGCTGATAACAATAGTGTTGATAATTCAAGAGACATAGCATTAAAAAATGGGACAAGGCTTATTATTGTTAAGAAAAGGGGATATGGATGTGCTCTTAGAGAAGGAATTAAGAATTCTAATGGTGAATTTATTATAATGGGAGATGCTGATGACAGTTATGATTTTCTTAACATGGAATTATTTGTAGAAAAATTACGTGAGGGATATGAGCTTGTTATAGGAAACCGATTTAAAGGAAAAATAGAAAAAGGTGCAATGCCCTTTATGAACAGGTATATAGGGAACCCTGTTTTATCATATATAGGTAAAAAAATATATAAATGCAGCATTAATGATTTTCATTGTGGACTGAGGGGATTTAACAAAAAATCTATTTTAAATCTCAATCTTCAATGTGATGGAATGGAATTTGCCAGTGAAATGATTATAAAAGCAAAGATTAATAAATTAAAGATGACAGAAATTCCTATAAATTTATATAAGGATGGAAGGAATTCAAAATCTAATTTAAGGCCTGTAAAAGATGGAATAAGACATTTAAAGATTTTATTTAATTATAGAAATGCAGTAGAGAAGAAGGGTAAGGCTGAAAATACAGTAACTCTTGATGGATATAAAGCAGACAGACATAAAGTTTAGATAAAATAATAAATAGATAATATGGTAAATTTTTAATAAAAATAGTTAATAGCCTGAAAAGTTTAATTTTCAGTACTATTAGCTATTTTTCATTCATTTCTTGTATTATCCCAAAAATAGTCATAAAAAGCTTGTTTACATATTGATTTTTTTCGCAAGCTTACTGGTATTTTTTCACCACTATTCATTAAAAAGTAAGATTCTTTCAAATCTGATACAGCTCTAAAATTAATTATGCAATTTCGATTTACTTGAAAAAAGTTGTTTTGAAATAGGTAATCACGTATAGAACTTATAGAAGTCTTGGTATCTATATTGCCATTTTTAGTATGAATTACACATTGTCTGGTATATATTTCTATATATGAAATTGTATTTAAATAAATATTTATAGGAATTTTATCATTTTAAACTGACTACAGTGTTTTTTTAATGTACTATGAAATTGTTTATAGTTTACAGGTTTGACAATGTATCCTTCAACATTAAGAGCATAACTTTCAATGGCAAACTCTTTACTTGTTGTGGTAAAGATAATAATAACTTCAGGATATAGTTCTTTAACATTTTTTGCTACATCTATTCCTTTAACTCCAGTCATATAAATATCAAGAAAAACAATATCAAAAGATTGCTTTTTGAATGAAGTTTCAAGACTTTCACCATTTTCAAATTCATAAGCTTCAAATGTTATGTTTTCTTCTTTTGAAAATTGATCTAGTAATTTTAGTATATGCTGTCTGTCAGTTTTTAAATCATCACAAATAGCAACTCTCATTATTAACACCCCTGTATTATGAAAATGTAAGTAAAAATATTTCTTAATAATAATATCATATAATATGTTTGTTTAAAAATTTTATAGTGGAAGCAGAATTGAAACTTCAAAAAATCCATTTTCACTATTAATATTAAATTTAATCATTCCATTATATTTAGTAACAAGTTTTTTTATAGAAGGAATTCCTATTCCTTCTTGTTTTTTTCTTTTTGAAGATAAGAAATATTGATCTATTATCACTGGTTCTATCTTGTATGTATTATCAAAGGTTATAGAAAGTTTTTGAGAATATACTTTAGAACTTATTTTTATAATGCGTTCTTTGTTTTCTATCTTTTTACATGCTTCAATTGCGTTTGTAAATAAATTTCCTAAGATTACACATAAATCTGAACTTGCAATAGTTATATCTTGTGGAATATTAAAATTAATCACATTAACAGTGATTTTATCCTGTAAAGCCATATTAACATAATAACTAAAAAGAACATTTACAGCTTCGTTTTGGCAGAAAATCATTTCGTTAAAAGAAGGAAGTTCTTCAGCATAATTTTTTATATAATCATTAAGTTTTATTATATCATTTTTTTCTAAAAAAGATTTTATTACAAGGATATGATTTTTTAGATTGTGACGCATTTTTCTTGTGTTATAGATGTTTTCATTAACCATTTTATAATAGCTTTTTTGAATTTCAATTTCCATATTAAGCTTTTGATTTTTAATGTATATTTCTGAAAAAGTCAGAATTAATATTAAGCCTATTATACAAACAAGTAAAAAACCACTAAATTCATAAAACCACGCAAATCGGATAGGTTCAAATAGTTTGAATATTCTATCAGCTAAAAAAGAGGTTGCAACAATACAAAAGCCAATTGAAAGTAATTTGGAATATTTAACATTATTAAGTGCAGCTTTGAAAGTTGTTATTATTAAATATATAAAAACCGAATATTTATAAAATGAAAGCATTGATGAATATAATTTTAATGTCATACTATTCATACAGATAAATTTGGCAGGAGTAAGTGTCAGCACCAGAATAATAAGGGAAAACATTAATAAAATTTTATAAAATATTTGATATATTTTGTCATTTCTAAATATGAGAGTATGATTAATATCACCTTCGTTTTCAATGTTAAAAATTCTTTTCTGTATATATAATATAAGGGTTATAAAGAAGTAGTAACAAAATATTTCAATGTGATAAATCCATATTGGGGTAGTAAAAATTGAATGTGTTATTGTGTAGTTGGTATATCCAATAAATATTAAAGTCAGTAGTGAATAAATGGCATATGTCTTATTTGTTCTTAATCCAGCTAAAAGAAAAAAAATGCATAAAGTCAGGCTGATAAAGAATGCCATACAGGTAAAAATTATTCGTGTGAGAATAATTTTAAAAACTCCTTCCTGAGTTCCGAATGCAGGAGGGTATACTAGTCCTCCATATATATGTGAATAATTTGAAACATATAAAGTAATATCAATACTGTCTTTAGCTAAAAAAGAAACTGATGAATTTTTAGTGGCTTCAGCATAGTTTGCAGAGTCTATGTTTCCGCATTTTGAAAGCAAATTTCCATTAATATACAATTCATAAGAAGAGAAAATTTCGGGTATTTCTAAAGTGTATGATTGTATTGCTTCTGGCAGAGAAATTTTCAAGTGATAAGTTGCTTTGCCAAAGTAAGGAATGTCAGTTTTTCCAAAATCCATACCAGAATATTGTCCAATAAAAATATTAAGTGGAGCTTCATGGGAGGAGAGTTCATCATAAGGGACGTGTTCCTGAGGGTATACGTCCCATCCATAGCATAAATGAACAACTGAATTTTTATTAAAATTATTTTGAGATAAATCTAAGTATCCACCATAACCATGTATCTTATCCTTATTGTATTTATTATCTGTAAAATAAAGAATAGTAAAGCTTAAAAAAGATAATATACATACTAAAGTTAATGTAATAAAAAATGAATATTTACCTTTAACCATGATTATTTTAACCTCTTTTTAATAAAAGGAAAACCAACAGCACATAATAAAGAAGAGAATATTCCTATAATGATTAAATACTTCTTAAAAGAATTATTATTTGAATTTTGTTTTGTTTCTTTCATTGAAGATTTATTTGTACTTTTTTTATTTAATGCTGGATTTTCATAGGATTTTTTTTCTGTATTATAATTTTTTTCTTCTGTTTTATCAGCTTGTACATATTTTGCAGTTTTATGAATTTGTTCATTATAGGCAGAGTCTTCTATATAGTTAATGTCTGTCTCCTTAATATCTAAAGAAGGAATGTTATTATCATTTATAATATCAGAGGCTGGAATAGTATTATTACTTCCAACACTAGAAACTGGAATATTATTATTTATATCAGGAGAACCAGATAATATAATTCTTTCTTCAATTGAATTATTTTTATCATTTAATGTTTCATTTACAAATGTTGGTGCTTTTTCGGTTTTGTCCATAATAATAAGATTTGAGTCATCATTAACAAAAGAATTATTATCAGTATTTGTTTTATTGTTAGATGAAGATTTATGATTACTTCTATTATTTAATATATTTGTAGAATTAGTTTTTTCATTAGTTGTAATTTGCTTAGAATCAGTATTAGTATTAGGTGCTGCTATAGAAGATGGCAGCTCATTACTTTTTAAATCACCACTATCGCGGTCTCCTTTAATATCTAAAATTTCATAGGTACCGTCTTCATTTATATTAATTTTCAAAATATTTGATTTAGTTCCATCTGAAAGAACATATTGGAACAAATAATCCTTATTAAATTCAATATCAAAAATTAGAAGCTGTGTATCATTTGAATCGTATAAATTTAGATACTCTTGCCATGTTTCTCCATTATCAGTTGAATAATAGAGGATATTATTTTCTGAATATGGTATAGCTTTCAAAAATTCTATGATTATAGTATTTAAGTTATTAAAAGAACTGATATTACTAATATAAGTTATGTCAAGAACATCAGGATTTTTGATATATATAGTATTTTCAATTGTGTCTGGAAAATCCTTTATAAGTTCATCTATACAAAATGCAGAATAAGGATTAATAAGTTCTCCTAATATTTTATATGTTCCAATTGTATTATAATCAGCTGTATCATCCCATATAACATCTAATGTTGTTTCTTCAATAGAATCAGAATCTTCTTTGTCTTTAAGTATAAAAGTTACATAATTAGGTAAATCAACCTTATCACCATTTACTGGAACCTGATAAGGAAAAACAGAGGCATTGGAAATATATCTGTTAACAATAGCTGCATTATCAGGAATTGTATTAGTTATACAGCTGTCAAGAATAAATTTATTATTGGGGATTTCTGTTGGTTTGCCAGATATAGGCAGTTTATCAAATAATTTTGAAGTTTCATCTGATATGGTCAATTTGTCAAATAATAAAGTTACATCTTGGTTACATTTAATACCAGTAGAATTTTTTCCATTTATATCTATAGTACTATATTTAATATAGCAATTTCTATCTCCAATTTTGGCATTAGAATAAATACCAGTACTATTATTGCCCTCAATAGTAATATTGCTGTCAAATAGGGAAAAGAATGCGTTATTATTTATGTAAAACCCAACAGCATTATCATTATCTATATTTAAAGATGAATTGCTTAATGATAGAAGACTGCGTGATTGTATTGTAAATGTTGGATTAGATTCGTCACTTCCATAAAATTCAAAGGGACCTTTAAAATATATTAGGCTTCCAGATGCTATTTCTATCCCATAACCATTTGTATTTATAGATACTGCACTATCTGTAGTAAAAGTTTTAGATAAATTAAGTTTTATATTATTATTTAAAACAATATTGTTTCCTTTAGACAAATTATCAATAAATTCATCACTATTAGAAACAGTTATTGTATTATTGCTTTTCTTTATTAAATTAGTCTCTCTTTTTGTATATGATATGGAATCAGAAGTTGTTATATTTGTATCTAATGTGGAAGCATATGCACATATGCTGCTTTTTAAGGTAATTGTGGAAACTAAACAAATAAAAAAATATATAAACTTTATTTTCAAAATTAATTCACATCCTTTAATTTAGCAATTAGAATAAAGCACAAAATTTACAGAAGTAAAAGTTTTATTGAATATATTATACCAGATAATAAAGGAAAAATTAATTAGTAAGAAATAGAGATTATATATTGTTATTATTTTCAGCAAATACTTTTTATTACTGAATGGTGTGGTTGATTGTTCTATCCATGTTTTAGATACAATTTGTGTATAATTAAAGAAGCCATTATTTTTTAGTAATAAAAATTAATTTATCGGGAAAAATGTTATTGAATATAAAATAATCTTTTATGCAATACGTTTTTATTCCCATGCGTGTAATTATAAAAAATAGAATTTAAAGAAAATTATTGTATTTTTTGCTTAGTAAAAAGAATATCATCATATTAATATTTTGTAAATTTTAAAATGTGTTATCTGCATAAAAATTATGATTTTATGGTTGTTTGGACAGTATTATTTAGAGAGATTTTTTATTATTAAAGATATTTTTTATAAAAAATATTAAAAACATATTGCATAATAAAAAGAAAAGTGGTATCATGAAAACGTAGTCAAGGAAAGAGCATTTAACAATGTCTTTTATGTTTTGACTGGTATAAAAAATATTAATATCCAAGCGTGTTACTGATTCGATCAGGCAAGAGCATAGGGAAATAAAAATTAAAATAGTTTAATATTGTTTGTTATATGATATGTTTTGTACAGTTTTATAAGGTATT
The DNA here is from genome assembly GCA_964561205.1 of uncultured Clostridium sp. GTDB lineage: Bacteria > Bacillota > Clostridia > Clostridiales > Clostridiaceae > Clostridium. Next base: position 7,506 of record CAZLOP010000070.1, read on the forward strand.
ATGCAATTTTTATCATTTAATTTAAAGTACAAATCAATGTGATAAATACAAACAGATTATGATTATTTAATTAAATTTCCAAGTGTTCTTGCCTTTTTTGTTTTGTAACAAATAAAAAAATAGGAGGGATAAAAAATGGTAGGAATTATTCTTGCTAGTCACGGAGAATTTGCTAAAGGTATAATGCAGTCTGGCTCAATGATTTTTGGAG
>CAZLOP010000071.1:0-7553 GCA_964561205.1 uncultured Clostridium sp.
AAAAATTTAAAAAGTTATCCACAGATTTGGATATTTCTATTATGAAATATCCTCATATATAAAAATACCACTATAAAGAGAAATTTTTTATTTATTTTCATAACACTCACCTATATTAAAATAATTTTGTTTATATTATGCGGGATATAGCTTCTTTTATGCATAATTTAATTATTTTATTACTTTGGAAGAAATGACTATGCTTTATAAATGTGTAATTTTAATGTATAATAAAAAAAGATGCTGTATTTTTTATTTTAGGAATTGTATTTTATTTTTCAGAATAATATTGTATAATGTTCTTGGAAAATATTGGATGGAAAATGCTATTTTCTATTTCGTCAGTACTTTATGTTTTATTATCTTAACTTCAGTATTAATGTTAAAGCCAGCTTCAGCTGAAACAATTGATGCCTCAGTTTTTGATAATTACAAATTGAAAATAATTGAGAAAGGAGGTTATACTGAATATATAAAGGGTTCTGATTTTGATCTTTCTGTAGATACAGATTTAAGAAAGATTACTTATAGTACAGAAAAGCTTACTAATATTATAAATAATCTTAAATGTAATAATCCAGCACCATTAATAAAAAGTCAAAATGCTCGTTATGAATATGAAGGAAACAGCTATGTTATTGTGAAAGAGATTGTTGGTAATGAAATTAATAAAACTGCATTACATAATAATATAATAAATGCAGTAAATCATGGACTTGATGAAATTAATTTAGAAGAAAAAGAATGCTATTTAAAACCTGCACTTATTTCTGATTCTGATATTATGAAATCTACACTTGCAGTTTTAAACAGATATGTTAGTGCAAAAATAACATATCTGTATGCAGGAAAAACTTTATGTGTAGATAGCAGTACAATTCATAACTGGCTGTCTGTTGATGGCAATAATAATGTAATTATAAATTCAGCAGCCGTAAGAGGACAAGTTGATTATATGGCTAATATTTATTATAATGAATTAGGAAAAAGTATTCCAATATCAGGAGGAAGAAACGGAAATAACAGAAGCTGGTCTATAGATGTTGATACAGAAAGTAATGCACTTTTAAATCATATAAAATATGGACAAGTTTTAACAAAACATCCTGCATATAAGCAGAATTCATTAGGCTCATTTTATAACAATATAAGCGGAGACACTTTTGTTGAAGTTGATTTAACAAGTCAGTATTTATGGTTCTATAAAAATGGATATGTTGTTGCTAATGGAAGTATCGTTTCTGGTAATTTATCTGCTAGCGGATGTGCAACACCAACTGGTGTTTACAGTATTAAAGCAAAACAAAGAGACACAAAATTAATTGGACCTGATTATGAATCTCCAGTAAGTTTCTGGATGCCATTCATCGCTAACAGTATAGGACTTCATGATGCATCATGGCGAAACACATTTGGCGGTGAGATATATAAAACAAACGGTTCTCATGGATGCGTAAATTTGCCATACAGTCTTGCTGAAAAAATATATAGCAATATAAGTATAGGAACTCCTGTTATGGTTCATTATTAAGAAGAATTTAGTAAAGAGATTGTCATGCTAATAAATTTTGATTGCATTAGTGTGGCAGTCCTTTTTCATTTGTTATTAAGATTCAAATTGGATATAATACCTATATAGAAATGAATTGAGGAGGAATAATGCTTAAAAATGAAACGAATTAATGTATTAAGTGAAGATACTGCAAATAAAATTGCAGCTGGTGAAGTAGTTGAAAGACCTGCATCAGTAGTAAAAGAATTAATAGAAAATTCAATTGATGCTAACGCCAAAAATATTCTTGTAGAAATTGAAGAAGGCGGAACTTCATATATAAAAATAGTAGATGATGGTGACGGCATATACAAGGATGATATTTTAAAAGCATTTATGCCTCATGCTACAAGTAAAATTAAAGATTCTATGGATATATACAATATACATACATTAGGATTTAGAGGAGAAGCTCTTCCATCAATAGCTTCAGTATCCAAAGTAAACCTAAAATCAAAGCAAAGAGACAGCAGTGAAGGATATGAAGTATACATTGAAGGAGGAACAGCGTCAGAAATACAAAGCTGTGGAATTAATAATGGAACTATAATTGAAGTTCGTGATATATTTTTTAATGTACCTGCAAGAAAGAAATTTTTAAAGACTGTTTCTAAGGAAGGTTCATTGATTAGTGATATAGTAACAAGAATAGCTTTGGCAAATCCGGATATAAGCATCAAATTATACAATAATGGCAAAAAAGTTATCTCTACTTTTGGCAATGGTCACATTAAGGATGTAATCAGGACTGTTTATGGAAAGAATATAAGTGAAAATATAATTTATTTTGAAGATATAAGTGATGAGGTAACTATATTTGGTTATGTGGGTAAAGAAGATATAGCAAGGGGATCCAGAAACAATCAGAGCTGTTTTGTAAATAAGCGTTATATAAAAAATAAATCTCTTGCAGTAGCAGTAGAACAGGCATTTAAATCATTTTCTACTGTAAATAAATTTCCTTTTTTTATATTATACATAGAAATTTATCCAGAACTTGTAGATGTAAATATACATCCTGCTAAAGCTGAAATTAAATTTAATGATGATAGAATGATGTTTTCAAAGATTTTTAATGCTGTTCATAATTCTTTAAAGAATAATATATTTGAAAAATTTGCAGTTAATGAAGAATCTAAAGAAGTACAAGTTAAAAATGTTCCTTCATTTGAAGAAATACCTTTCAAAATTAAAGAGGAGGAAGAAAAGGTTCGTATTGCTTACAATAGTGTACAGGAAGCAGTTGATAAAGGTAAAATTTTAAATGTTAATCTTCAGGCTGAAGAAACAAAGGAAATGTTGACTATACCTGTTGACTTATCATGTGTTGATTATAAGGTTTCTGATAAAAATAATAATTATATTAACAGCACCTATGAAAAAAATAATAACATCAAAACAGATGAAATCATATCTGAAAATACAATTTTATCTTGTGATGAGGACTATGAAAAAAACAAAAAAACAGTTAGTGAACCTAAGTTTCCGCCTATAACTATAATTGGCCAGTATAATAAGACTTACATATTAGGAGAGTATGATGGAACTTTATATATGATAGATCAGCATGCTGCACACGAAAAAATTCTTTTTGAAAAATATTTAAAGCAGATAGCAGAGGGAAATATAATAATACAGCCTTTATTTGTTCCTATAATAATTGATTTAAGCCCAGATGATTATTCATATTATGAAGAAAATGCATTAGCTTTTAAAGAAGCTGGTTTTGTTTTAGAAGAGTTTGGAGGAACCTCTTTTGCTCTTAAGGAAATTCCATATTTTCTTGGAAAACTTGATGCTAAAACATTATTTTTAGAAATTCTGGATAACTTAAAAAATCTAGGCAGCGGAAAAACATCTGAAGTTAAACATAATGCAATTGCTGCTAAAGCATGTAAAGCTGCTGTTAAAGGCAATGATTACCTTAATGAGAAAGAAATGATATCATTAGTTGATGAATTAAGATATATTGACAATCCTTTTCATTGTCCTCATGGCAGGCCGGTAATAATAAAATTTTCTAGTACTGAAATCGAAAAAAAATTTAAAAGAATAGTATAAAACAGGTGAAAATATGAAACAGAAACTATTAGTAATTGGGGGTCCTACAGCAGTAGGAAAAACTGAGCTTTCAATTAATTTAGCAAAAAAACTAAATGGAGAAATAATATCAGCTGATTCCATGCAGATTTATAAATATATGGACATAGGTTCGGCTAAAATAACAAAAGAAGAAATGGATGATGTAGTCCATCATATGATTGATATAATAAACCCTGAGGATTCCTTTAGTGCAGCTGATTTTAAAGAAAGAGGAAAGAAGGCTATAGATAAAATTACATCAAAAGGTAAATTTCCTATTATAGCAGGAGGGACAGGGTTATATATAAATGCATTAACATGTAATATGAATTTTACAGATTCAGAAAAGGATGAAGAGTATAGATTAGAATTAGAAGGTTTGGCAGATAAGCATGGTAATGAATATATACATGAAATGTTAAAGGAAATTGATATTAAAAGTTATAACGATATACATCCTAATAACAGAAAAAGAGTAATACGCGCATTAGAAGTATATAAAACTACTCAAAAACCATTTAGTTCATATAATGCAGGAGAAGATTTTTATAAAAGCGATTATGATGTATTTTATTATGTTTTGACCATGAACAGAGAAAAATTGTATGACAGAATTAATAAAAGAGTTGACATAATGATGGACAATGGATTGCTTGATGAATGTATAAAATTAAAATCAATGGGGTATAATGCAAATATGCAGTCTATGCAGGGCATTGGTTATAAAGAACTTTTATATTATCTTGATAATAAAATTTCATTAGAGCAGGCAGTTGAAATGATAAAACAGTATTCTCGCAATTATGCTAAACGTCAGCTTACATGGTTTAGGCGGGATAGTCGCTGTGTATTCTTAGACAAAGATATTATGAGTGATAAAGAAATAATTAGTAAAATACTAGGTGACATAAAATAGACATAGAGTTATAATAAAAATAAACGGTAATGGAGGCGTTAACATGGTTAAGAACAATAATAACCTACAGGATATTTTTTTAAACAATGCCAGAATTCATAAAATTAGCCTTAAAGTATTGCTTAATAATGGAACTGTTATTAACGGATATGTAAAAGGATTTGATAATTTTACAGTTGTGCTTGATTCTGATGGTACTGAACTGCTTATATATAAGCATGGCATATCCACAATAACGCCAGAAAAGCCAATTTTATTTACTGAAAAAAACATTAATAAATAGGCATTATGCCTATTTATTTTTTGATTAATTTATAAGGAGAATAACCAATGCTAAAGGAAACAAAACAATTTTTAATTGAAAACTATAAAATAAGTGAAAGAGCATTTGAAATTTATGATAATGCCATGGATGATATTAAAGAAACATTAAAAGAATATGATCAAATTAGAGAATTTAACATTTTAAAGGTGTTAAATGCATTCCAGAAAGAAAGAATAAGCGATGCACACTTTACCAATACAACAGGATATGGACTTGATGATATGGGACGTGATGCATTAGACAGAGTATATGCAAGAGTTTTTAAATGTGAAAGCGCATTAGTTAGACATAATTTTGTAAGCGGTACTCATGCAATAGGATGTGCAATAAGTGGTAATGTAAGGCCTGGAGATAAAATTTTGTGTGTTTCGGGCAAGCCTTATGATACTCTGCTTGGAGTCTTAGGATTATCTGAGAAGAAGAACCCAGGCTCACTAGATGAATTTAATATACATACTGATGTTGTAGAATTAGATAAAGAAGGTCATTTCGATTTTGAAGGTATAAAAAAAGCATTAATAAATGATTCTTCATATAAATTAATACATATTCAAAGAAGTACAGGTTATGCTTTACGTAAGTCATTTCTTATATCACAAATTGAAGAAGTGATAAATGTAATTAGAAGCGTAAGAAGCAATATAATAATATTTGTTGATAATTGTTATGGTGAATTTATAGAAACAAAAGAGCCTACTGAAATAGACGCAGATATTATTGCTGGTTCTCTTATGAAAAATATAGGAGGCGGAATTGCTCCTGGTGGCGGATATATAGCAGGAAAAGCTGAATATGTTAAAAACGCAGAAATGAGATTCACAGTTCCAGGTGTAGGAGGAGAATATGGAGCCACATATGGACTTATGAGAAGTCTTTATCAGGGATTATTCAGTGCTCCTCATGTTGCAATGGAAGCGGTAAAAACAGCTATATTTACTGCAAAAGTAATGGAACTTGCTTCCTTCAAAGTGTTTCCAGGTTCTAAAGATAAAAGAACAGATATAATACAGGCTATAGAATTTGGAGATGCTAAAAAATTAATTAACTTCTGCAGCGGAATACAGGCAGGTTCACCTATTGATTCCTTTGCTGTATGTGAACCATGGGCTATGCCAGGATATGATTGTGATATAGTTATGGCTGCAGGAGCATTTATTTCAGGATCAACCATAGAGCTTTCAGCAGATGGACCTATAAGACCTCCGTATATTGCTTATATGCAGGGAGGAATTAATTTTGATCATGGCAGAATAGGCGTTTTAATAGGACTTAGTAAAGCTTTGTCAGAGTAATATAAAACAAAAAAGATTCAATTTTTATTGAATCTTTTTGTTTTATATTTATTTATAAGATCTGTATATACCAACAAGCTTTCCTAAAATAGAACAATTATCAACTATTATAGGATCCATTGTATCATTTCAGGCTGAAGTCTTATGTGATCCTTTTCTTTAAAAAATCTTTTGATAGTTGCACAGTCATCTATTAAGGCTACAACAATTTCTCCATTTAAAGCAGTACTTGAAGATTCTATAATTGCAAGATCGTTATTGTTAATTCCTGCATTTATCATACTCTCACCAGAAACCTTTAACATAAATAAATCGCTGTCGTGTTTTATATAATCTATAGGCAAGGGAAAAGTATCTTCTATGTTTTCAGTTGCAAGAATTGGAAGTCCTGCTGTGATTTTTCCTATAATAGGTATATTAATCATTTCTTTTTTAGGCAATGAAAGTTCAGTGATTTCTAAAGCCCTTGGTTTTGAAGGATCTCTTTTTATAAGTCCTTTTCTCTCTAACCTTTTTAAATGCCCATGAACAGTTGAAGTAGATTTTAAATCAACTGCAGCACATATTTCTCTTACTGATGGCGGATAGCCTTTAGTTTCTGTATATGATTTTAAAAATTCGTATATTTCAGCTTGCTTGTTATTTTCTTCAGACATTTTATACACCTCGCTATTCTGTATTTATTATATCATAGTAATAAATTTATAGCAAACGAATGTTCTAAAAACTGAATTATATTTGTTTTTTATATAGTTATTTGCTATAATAATATGATATCTTAGTAATTTAGGAGGATTGTATAGTTATGGACTATAAATATACTGATGATGACTATTGCGATATATACGAAAATAAAATATGCGATAATTGTGGCAAATGTCTTGAACTTGATGGAGTAGATATAAGGGCAATTAAAATTGAGGATATAGCTAAAAATGCAGATGAAAACAAAATTTTAGAGTCTGAATTTCTAGAAGATTTAAAAGCTAATCTTACTGATGAAGAATTAGAAGAAATAAGTGAAAGAAATTTAAATATTCAGGAAATATACAATCAGTTTAAAAGAAAAATTTCTGATGAGAATTTAGAATATGTCTCTGATACTGAAAGTGATGAATATATTGATGCGTTTGATAATATCGAATATCTTGATGCAGAGGGAATTGACGATAATAATCTGGATGATACAACAGAAGAAATTTATCCTGGTGTTAGAAAAATAATTAGAAAAAATAAATAATAAGCAGTGCTTAAATGCATTGCTTATTATTTTTTCTAAAAAGAATAAAAAATATATTTTAGAGTAATACTATTTGTGTAATTTATGAAAGGAGATGCTTAAGTATGATAAAAAAAATAACATCTTTAATATCAGTATTATTACAT
>CAZLOP010000072.1:0-7550 GCA_964561205.1 uncultured Clostridium sp.
AAGGTACAATATGCAAAAATCTGCTTTCAAAACATCCTGAATTAAATTTATCAATTTCTGCAACTACAAGATCTCCGCGTGCAGGCGAAGTGGATGGAGTAAATTATTACTTTATGACAAAAGAAGATTTTAAAGATAAAATTGCAGACGGCGATTTTTTAGAGTATGCAGAAGTTTACAATAACTATTATGGAACGCCTAAGTCAAATGTTGAAAAAATATTAAATAGCGGAAAAGATGTAATCTTAGAAATAGATATTCAGGGAGCTTTAAAGGTGAAAGAAAACTGTAAGGGCGGAATATTTATATTTATTCTTCCACCTTCAATGGAAGAATTAAAACAAAGAATAATAAAAAGGGGAAGTGAAACTCCTGAGTCTCTTATGAAGAGATTTAAATCAGCATATAAAGAAATAAATTATGTTTCACGATATAATTATGCAGTTGTAAATGATGAAGTAGAACTTGCAACTGAAAAAATAGAAGCTATAATTTTAGCAGAAAGATGCAGAGTAGACAGATTAAAACATAGTATTTTAGATTCAAAGGAGGATTTTATACATGAACAACTCTATGATTAATCCATCAGTAGTAGAATTATTAGAAAAGGTAGATGACAGATATTCATTGGTAATACTTTCATCAAAAAGGGCAAGACAAATAATAGATGGTTCTCAGCCACAAGTTGAAATAGACAGCCATAAACCATTAACAATTGCTATAAATGAAATAGATCAGAAAGCAATTGATTTTGAAAATCCAAGTTCAAAGGAAGAGCAATAAAATAAGATGAGTAATGTAGTTTTGGGAGTAAGTGGAGGAATAGCTGCTTATAAAGCCCTTGAAATAGTTAGTGCCCTTAAGAAAAAAGATATTGAAGTAAATGTAATTATGACTGAAAATGCTGCCCAGTTTGTAACACCATTATCTTTTCAATCATTAAGTCAGAATGCAGTTGCAGTTGATACGTTTCAGGAAATAAAAGCATATGAGATACAGCATATTTCTCTTGCAGAAAAAGCTGATGTTATGCTTATAGCTCCTGCTACAGCTAATATAATTGGAAAAGTTGCAAATGGCATAGCTGATGATATGCTCAGCACAACAATAATGGCAACTAAAGCTAAAGTTATATTTGCACCAGCTATGAATACTAATATGTATGAAAATGCAGTAGTTCAGGCAAATATAAAAAAGCTTAAAGAATTAGGATATGAGTTTATTGAACCAGCTAGTGGAAGGCTTGCATGTGGTTCTATTGGGCAGGGAAAGCTTCAAAATCCTGATATTATTGTGGATAAAGTACTTTGTGAACTTTATCAAGAAAAAGATTTAAAAGGGAAAAAAATAATTGTTACTGCTGGACCAACTATAGCACCTATTGATCCTGTTAGATATATAACTAATAAGTCAAGTGGTAAAATGGGATATGCTATTGCAAAGGAAGCAAGAAACAGAGGTGCAGAAGTTACTTTGATTTCAGGACCTACAGCTTTAGAAATTCCAAGCGGGATAAACTTTGTGAGAATAGGTACAAATGCTGAAATGAAAAAAGAAGTAATGGACAGATTTGATGATGCAGATATTGTAATAAAGGCAGCGGCTGTAGCTGATTATAAACCAAAAGAATACAGTAGTCATAAAATAAAGAAAAAAGAAGGAGATTTTAATCTTACCTTAACACGAGATAGTGATATTTTAATGGAATTAGGAAAGAATAAGAAAAATCAAATTCTAGTAGGATTTGCTGCTGAAAGCCAGAATTTAAAAGAAAATGCAATTGGCAAGCTTAATCGTAAAAATTTGGATTTTATTGTTGGGAATGATATTACAGCAAATGATACTGGTTTTGGTGTAGAAGATAATAAAGTAATTATATTATCTAAAGACAATAAGGAATATTGTCTTGAAAAGATGAGCAAGGAAAAGGTTGCAGGTAATCTATTTGATATAATACTTAAGAAGCGCTGATTCTGCGCTTCTTTTTTCATAGCATGAATAAAAATATAAGAATGTATTAATAATTGTGAATGGTACTATTAAAAATGCACTATAAAATATTCTGAGAGAGAGGCTTAAGAAAAACAATGTATGCAGAGATAATACTTAATAATGATGCAATTGAAATGGATCGAAAGTTTACATATAAAGTTCCAGATGACATGATACATAGAATTCAGCGTGGATACAGGGTAAAAGTACCATTTGGAATAAAAAACAGGCTTATTGAAGGCTTTGTTTTTGGATTATTAGAAAATAGTCAAGTGAATGCTGCATACAAAATGAAATGTATTCATGCTTTATGTGATGATGAAGCTATATTAACTGAAAATGATTTCAAAATTATAGATTTTTTAAGAAAAAAAAGTCTGTGTAAGTATATTGATGCAATAAGATTAATGATTCCATCAGGAATAATGAGAGGTTCATCTAATAAGGAAAAGCAGGTTGTATGTATAAATAATTATGATTATAATTATGCTGAGGCAAAGGAAACATACAAGAATATTTATCTTTTTGTAAGGGAAAATAACGGACAATATACTAAAAGTGAAATAACTAAAAAATATGGATATTCATTGTATATTTTGAATAAACTTATAGATGATAAAGTATTAAAAGTTGATAAACATGTGGTTTTTAGATATAATGTTCGAAAGTATGCAGAAGATAATAAAAAGATATTAAATGAAGAGCAGCAAAAATGTTTTAATACAATAATGAATTGTGAAAAATTAAAATTTCTTATAAAAGGTGTAACTGGTTCTGGTAAAACTGAAGTATATATGCGAATTACTGAAGAAATGCTGAAACAGGATAAAGGAGTAATTGTGCTTGTTCCAGAAATTTCACTTACTCCTCAGATGATTGAACGGTTTAAAGGAAGATTTGGTGAAAATGTAGCTTTGTTTCATAGCAAATTATCAGTAGGAGAAAGGTTTGATGAATGGTACAGAGTAAAAGAAGGAAAAGCCAAACTTGTTATTGGAGCCCGGAGTGCATTGTTTTTACCTGTTAAAAACCTGGGTCTTATTATTATGGATGAAGAACATGAAAATACCTATAAATCTGAAAATAATCCTAAATATCATGCCCGTGAATGTGCAGAATATTTAAGTGAAATATATAATTGCAAACTTATATTAGGTTCGGCGACTCCAAGTATAGAAAGCTATTATAAAGCTCAAATGAATGAATATGTTCTTATAGAAATGAATAACAGGGCTAATAAAAAAGAAATGCCCCATATGGAAATTATTGATATGAGAGAAGAAATAAAGACACATAATATGTCATTATTCAGCAGGCGTCTATTTCAAGAAATTGAAAAAGCACTAAATAATAAAAAACAGATAATATTATTTCTAAATAGAAGAGGTTTTTCAACTTTTATATCATGCAGAAGCTGTGGTTATGTATTTAAATGTTCGGAATGTGACGTTTCAATGACATATCATAGAAATGGATATCTTGTTTGTCATTATTGTGGAAGGGCTCAGAAAGTGGAAAAAGTATGTCCAAAATGTAAAAGCAGATATGTGAAATTTTTTGGAGCTGGTACTGAAAGGGTTGAAATGGAAGTAAAGAAGTACTTCAAAAATGCAAGAGTTCTTAGAATGGATGTTGATACAACAAGAGGCAAAAATTCATATGAATCAATTTACAATTTATTTAAAAATCAAGAAGCAGATATTCTTATTGGAACTCAAATGGTATCAAAGGGACTTGATTTTAAAAATGTAACTCTTGTAGGGGTACTTGCAGCAGATATGTCTCTTAATATGCCTGATTATAGAAGTGCAGAAAGAACTTATCAGATAATTACTCAGGTTGCAGGCAGAGCAGGAAGAGGTGAAGCTGAAGGAAAAGTTATTGTTCAGAGTTATACTCCGGATCATTACAGTCTTCAGTATGCAAAAGAAGAAAAATACAAAGAATTATTTAATGAAGAAATAAAAATAAGAAAATTAATGAATAATCCTCCATTTTCAAAAATACTTTTAATAAATGGAATTTCAAAAAATGAAGAAAAATTAAAAGAATTTATGTATAATGTAGAAAGTAATTTGAGAAAATTAATAGTAGATGATACTATAATTATGTATAAGCCGCTTCCTTGTATTATTAATAAAATAAAAGAAAATTACAGATGGCAGATTTTAGTTAAAGGAAATTTAAATGATGAATTTAATAAAAAAATAAAAGATACTCTTTATGAAATCAATAAGAGTGTATATAATGAAATAAGGATTAGTATAGATATTAATCCTAATAATATGACATAGGGGGAAAAGAAATGGCATTAAGAAATATAAGAAAAATTGGAGACGATATTTTAAGAAAAGAATGCAGACCTGTTGAAAAGATAGATAATAAATTAATTACATTAATAAATGATATGTTTGAAACTATGTATGAAGCAGATGGTGTTGGTCTTGCTGCACCACAGGTTGGAATATTAAAAAGATTATTTGTTATAGATATTGGAGAAGGACCACTTGTATTTATTAATCCTGAAATACTTGAGACAAAAGGAAAGCAGGATGGAGAAGAAGGATGTTTAAGTGTTCCTGGTGTTTATGATGAAGTAATAAGACCTAATTATGTTAAAGCAAAAGCCATTAACGAAAAAGGTGAAGAATTTGTAATTGAAGGCAGAGAACTTTTGGCAAGAGCAATATTACATGAAAATGATCATTTAGATGGAACATTATTTGTAGATAAAGTAAAGAAATAAATTTGGAGGATTAATTCATAATGAACATAGTTTTTATGGGAACACCAGAATTTGCAGTTCCTTCATTAAAGAAGCTTATAGAAAATCATACTGTGCAAGCTGTTTTTACTCAGCCTGATAAACCAAAGGGAAGAGGTAAAAAAATGGCTGTTAGTGCAGTAAAAGAGGAAGCACTAAAACATAATATTGATGTTTATCAGCCTGTAAAATTAAAAGACGACCAAGAAATAATACATAAGTTAAAAGAGCTGCAGCTTGATTTTATAATTGTAGTTGCATTTGGTCAGATTTTAACAAAAGAAGTATTAGATATTCCTAAATATGGATGCATAAATTTACATGCTTCATTATTGCCAATGTATAGAGGTGCGGCCCCTTTAAACTGGGCAATAATTAAGGGAGAAAAAGTAACAGGAAATACTACTATGCTAATGGATGTTGGTCTTGATACAGGAGATATGCTATTAAAAGACACTGTGGAAATTACAGATGAAATGACTGCAGGAGAGCTTCATGATATATTATGTGAAAGAGGAGCTAAACTTTTATTAGATACAATAGAAGGTATATCATCAGGCACAATAAATCCAGAAAAACAGAGTGATGAAACTTTTTATGCTAAAATGCTTGATAAGCAAATTGCTCAAATTGATTGGAACAATGATGCAAAAGATATTCATAATCTTATAAGAGGGTTGAATCCATGGCCTATAGCATATACATCATATAAAAACCAGCGTATGAAGATATTTGAAAGTAAAGTTATTGAAAAAACAACAGATAAAGTACCAGGAAGTATAGTAAATGTTGATAAAAAGGGGATTACTGTTGCTTGTAAAGATAGCTGTATATTGTTACAAAAAGTTCAATTTCCAAATGGAAAACCACTATATGTAGAGCAGTATATTAATGGACATGAAATTGATAAAGATGAAATTTTAAAATAATATATCATAAGGAGCGTGAATGAAATGTTTTACTCATATTTTGATCCTACAATGATATTATTAGTTCCAGCACTTATTATTTCTTTTGCTGCACAGGGCAGAATAAATTTTACTTATAACAAATATAGCAAAGAGAGAAATATGAATGGATATTCTGGAATGCAGGTTGCGCGAATGATTTTAGATGGAGCAGGATTGTATGACGTTCCAATACAAATGGTTAATTCAAGACTTGGAGATCATTACGATCCATCCAGCAGAGTTTTAAGATTATCACCAGAGGTTTATAATAATGCCAGTATTGCTGCTGCCGGAATAGCAGCACATGAAGCTGGGCATGCAATTCAGCATGCAGAGGCTTATAAACCAATAAGATTAAGAAATGTTATAGTTCCAGTAGTTAATTTCAGCTCAAATGTTTCATGGATTATTTTCTTTATAGGAATTTTAATGGGATTAAAGAGTCTCACTATGTTTGGAATTATATTATTCAGTGCAGTAGTAGTATTTCAACTTGTTACATTACCAGTTGAATTTGATGCATCTATGCGTGCATTAAGAATATTAAAATCAAGAAGCATTTTATATGAAGAGGAAGTAAAAAAAGCAGGAAAGGTGTTAAAAGCAGCTGCGATGACATATGTTGCAGCAACTCTTATGGCTGTATCACAACTAATAAGACTGATTGCCATAAGCAATAATAGAGATGATTAAAGAGGTAGCTTATGAATTGTAGAGAATTATCAGTAAAAATACTTAATAGGATTATAAATGAAGGAGCTTATTCTAATTTAGTATTAAATACTGAATTGAATGAATCTGATTTATCTGATGCAGATAAGGCGTTAACAACTGAAATAGTTTATGGTGTATTAAGAAGAAAGAAAACACTGGATATTATAATATCTAACTTTGTTAAAGATATTAAGCTTATGGATAGAACTGTAATTAATATTCTTAGATGTGCAATTTATCAAATGAACTTTTTAGATAAGGTTCCATCATATGCGGCATGCAATGAAGCTGTAGAAATAGCAAAAAGTGTTTCAGAAAATGATTCAAAATTAGTTAATGGAATTTTAAGAAATTTTGCAAAAAATCCAGATGATATTGAAGTTAAAGGTAACAAAATTGATGAATATGCATATAAATTTTCTTTTGAACCATGGATGATACGCTTATTATTTAAACAATATGGTGAAGACATAGGAAAGAAAATAATGGCTGGACTAAATTATATTCCAAAGATGAGTGTAAGAGTAAATTCATTAAATTCAGATTATGATGATGTTTATGAGTGTTTAGAAGAAATGGGATATGATGTGGAAGAAGGAAGTGTATGCCCAGAAGCTATTGTTATAAAAGGCGGAAAATCAATTGAAAGTAATCCTCTATTTAATGAAGGAAAAATTACAGTACAAGATGAAAGTGCAATGCTGGTAGCTCCACTTCTAGAATTAGAAGATAATATGAAAGTTCTTGATTTATGTAGTGCTCCAGGCGGAAAAGCAACTCATATTTCTGAAATTTTAAATAATACAGGTGAAGTGTATGCATTAGATTTATATGAATCTAAGCTGAATCTTATAAAAGAAAACTGCGAAAGACTTGGAATAACAAATATTAAGTTAGAAAGTAATGATGCTTCCAAATTAAATACTGATTTTGTATCTGCATTTGATAGAGTACTTATAGATGTACCTTGTTCAGGTATTGGAATAATAAGAAAAAAACCAGAAATAAAATGGAACAAAAAGAGAAATGATCTAAAGGAAATGGCTGATGTTCAGAAAGAAATAATGGAAAATGCATGGCAGTATTTAAAAAGCGGTGGAATAATGATATATTCTACATGTACTTTAAAT
>CAZLOP010000073.1:0-245 GCA_964561205.1 uncultured Clostridium sp.
TTCTTCCTCTTGGTGTTCTTAATTTAAAACCTTTTTGAATCAGATATGGCTCATAAACATCTTCTATTGTTCCAAGTTCTTCACCTATAAAATAAGAAAGTGTTTCTATTCCTACTGGACCACCATTAAAATTATCAACAACTGCTTCTAAAATTTTATTATCAACTTTGTCAAAGCCTTTATCATCTACTTCTAAAAGTTCCAATGCTTTTGTATTTCCCGCATACTGATAGGCATGCATCAGC
>CAZLOP010000073.1:255-1347 GCA_964561205.1 uncultured Clostridium sp.
TCCCATAATCATACAACATTGTCAGATTTAACTTCGGAATAATCACGTACTCTCTTTAAAAGTCTGTTAGCTATTCTTGGTGTTCCACGAGAACGTCCTGCAATTTCTAAAGCACCTTCCTCTGTTATATCACATTGCAAAACTGCTGCACTTCTTATTATGATTTCCTTAAGTTCTTCATCTGTATAATACTCCATTGCACAAAGAACTCCAAATCTGTCTCTAAGAGGAGCACTGAGCATTCCTATACGTGTTGTTGCACCAATAAGAGTAAATTTAGGCAGATCTATACGTATTGATTTTGCTGCTGCGCCTTTTCCAATTACAATATCAAGTGCATAATCTTCCATTGCAGGATAAAGTATTTCTTCAACATTTCTATTAAGCCTATGAATTTCATCAATAAAAAGTACATCATAATCCTTAAGAGTTGTTAAAATTGCAGCTAAATCACCAGCACGCTCTATTGCAGGACCAGAAGTTATTTTTAATTCTCCACCCATTTCCTTTGCAATAATATTTGCAAGAGTAGTTTTACCTAATCCTGGGGGACCATAAAGCAAAACGTGATCTAAAGATTCTTTTCTTTTTTTTGCTGCTTCAATAAATATATCAAGACGCTCTTTTACTTTCTGCTGTCCTATGTATTCAGATATTCTTTGAGGTCTTAAACTAAGTTCTGAATTTTCATCATTTAATTCCTTTGGAGTAACAATTCTTTCCATAATATCACCAACTTTTTAATCATAGAAATTATTTCATTAATTCACGTAATGCATTTTTCACTATATTTTCAATAGTATCATCTTTATTAACATTTGTTAAAGCAGCATCAGCTTCCTTTTCACTATACCCAAGAGCAAGCAATGCACTTAACGCTTCGCTTAATGCCATAATATTTCCACTGTCAGATACTGTTTCTTTAGATACTGAATCACTTTCTAATAATTCATCGCTCTTCAGTTTATCTTTAAGTTCAAGTATTATTCTTGCTGCTGTTTTCTTTCCTATTCCCACTCCTCTTGAAAGATGCTTTTCATCGCCTGTCATAATGGCATATTTAAGATTATTTACCCGGCTTATTGATAATAA
>CAZLOP010000073.1:1357-7368 GCA_964561205.1 uncultured Clostridium sp.
ATGCTGCCTTTGGTCCTACGCCACTAATTGTTAAAAGCATTTTAAACATCTGAAGCTCTTCTTTTGAATTAAAACCATAAAGCCCTATAAAATCTTCACGTACTATCTGCTCAAGATATAGTTTTGTTTCCGCTCCAGTTTCAGGCATATCTGACATTGTAGCTCCTGATGTAAATATTTTATATCCAATTCCATTATTCTCAATAACAACATAATCATTATTAAGACCCATATACTTGCCAATTATATATTCATACATTTAACTATATCCCCACTATCAATTGTTATATATTTTTATAAAATTATAATATAATTTCATATTACATATTTAAAACCTAATTTATACTTTATCATCTTAAGACAAATGTTTCAACATAGAACAAAAAAAAGACATACAAAATAACCTGTATGCCTTTTACATTATGATAAAAATTCTGAAAGATTTTCTTCCGCTTCTTCCTTACTTGAGTACATAAGTTCAAAATTTTCAATTTTTTCTTTATCAATATCACAAAGACTTGATACTGATTTAAAATCTCTGTATACATCACTGTCTTTTTCTATTGAAAGTTTTCCATTATTATCTGATTTATATATTGCAAGGAAACCATCCTTTTCACCTATATAATATTTATCAGGTTCAATTACATTTTCTTTCTTTTTGAACATGAGCTCATTATTTATTGTTGAATCAAAACAATATCCTTTTTTCTCTAATAATTCTATTAATTTTGATTCGCTCAAGTCATCCTTTATGTTAAGTTTTTCTTTAATTTCATCTAATGTATATTCTTTTTCTATTTTTCCTTTTGAAAACAGACTTACTTTTGAATTATCTGTTAACTTTTGATTATTTATTGTATTTTGTACATTTATAACACCAGGTTTATTATTGACCTGCTGTTTTTTACTTGCTATATAATAAGTTGTGCTTAAAATTACTGCACATAAAACTGATAAATATATAAATAATTTCATTTTTCTAGTCATCAATAATCCCTCCTTTAAATAATATGCTCACAATATATCTGGTAATTATTTAGATTATTGACACAAAATTTATTTTTATACATATTATATATTTTTTAAAATAAAAAGCAGCAAACTCCAATTAATAGACTTTGCTGCTTAATTCATTAATTAAATATATTCATAATATTTTGTAAATATACAAAAATTTAAACAACTGATAAAGAAAAAAACATTCTAAATATGACTAAACTTAATCCTTTTTACTATTTTCATTAACATCTTTATTTAATAACTTTTGTACATCATTCGTTTCATTATTAAGGTTCCTTTTATTTTTTTTCTCTTCATAATTATCAAGTATAACTGCAAGATAGTAAAAAAAATGTATCACAATGAGTATTATACCACTTACAATAAGCATTAAAACAATAGCTTTAATTGATGTATTTAAATTTAACATAATAATATTTCCCCTTAATAAATATTATTCATTAATTTATCTACTATTATTATATGCAGAAAACACCTTTAAATTACTCTCTATAACATATTATAGGAACCTTTTCATCAATATTTTCGTATATTTTTTTTGCTAAATAATATGGCATGTTTACACATCCATGAGTTCCATTATTCTTATAAATATTTCCGCCAAATGACCCTCTCCAGTATGCATCATGTAATCCTATATTTCCATTGAAAGGCATCCAGTATTTTACTTTTGAACTATAGTTATCTCCTTTAAGCACTACATCCTTTGCCTTATAATTTAAACTATAAACTCCTGACGGTGTTTTTAATCCTCTTGCTTCATTACCTGTAACAACATCCCCCTGAGTAACCAATTTTCCATCTTTGTAGTACCACAAATGCTGCTGAGTAATATTTATTTCAACATAATTTTTTCCAAGGTCATCTTTTCCTCTACATAATGCTTTTTGAATATATACAGGTTCTCTTTTTATATTTTCTCCATTTTCTATTTCATTTAGAATCTGTAATTTTTCCCTATTTTTATCTATCCTGAATCCGTAATTTCCTCCTTTTATTATAACTTTTTTATTATTAGAAGTTAAAAACTCTCTTTCTCCTTCATAAGTGTCATATTTTCCTGCCAGCCAGCTTACATACTCCTGAACTTTCTTTTCATTAAGTGTTACATTAAAGTTTTCATCAATATTAATAAATTTATTTATTATAGTATGGTCAAGCATTTCATATGCTCCTTCAAAATCATATTCTACTTTTGTGTGGAGATATTTTTCTGCTTTATTTTTTGCCTGCACTACTTCTAATGAATTGTTTAAATATTTGGGCTTATAATAACATTTTTCATTTTCTAAATTAATACTTACTTCTCCAGCTGTTATATTTTCTTTTAAAGATTCATAAAATTTCTCTTGATTTATTTTATTTCCTTTTTCTTCGTTTATAATCTCATATGCCCTATTATTATATTTCAAATATGCATCCTGTGGCTCTTTTATATTTTCATTTAAGATAGGTATTTTTTTCATTTCTTCTTCTAAAAGTTCATTATCATAAGAAAACAGATTTTCTTCAAAAATTTCTTTTTTTGTGAAATTTTCAAAAATCCACAAAAAACTATTCTGTCCTCTTAAAATATTATTTATTATATTTTTATCTTTATATTTTAAATAAATATTTTCTCCTGTAATTACAGAATTAATATTATCTTTATCAACTATGGTAATTTTATAATTTTTTATTTTGTTTTCTACTTTTTCCTCTGCAGCCTTTATACTGCATAAAGAAATATTAATGTTATTTAAATAGGATCTGAAATAAAAATGATTTCTAAAATAAATTATTCCGCTTATATAAAATAGTATTATAAATATTATTCCATACATATACAGCCTATAATGCTTATTCTTCAATATAAATCTATCACTCAAAATAAAAACAGCACTTCCTAAAACATAAATGTTATGATTATATTTATGTTTGGAAAATGCTATTTATTAAAGATTTATTTTCAGTTTTTCTGCTCTTTATTTTTATTAAGCTCCTTTTCTATTGCAAAGCAATTAAAATAATTTTTCCTGAATAAATGCCTGCTTATATTAGCGTTTTTGCAAATTCCATATTATCAAAATCATTATCCTTTACAAAATCAAGTATCTCAGTTCTATAATTTTTATCATGTTCAAATGCTTTGGAAAATACCTGAATAAATTTAACCAGTTTTTCAGGATTATCTTCCCCATTATACAGATAATTTCCAACCAAATAAAATTTCATAAGGGAATATCTTATAAGAAGCATTATATAGCCCTCAAACATAAAATCACTTTCTGAAAAAGGAAATAAATTGTTGTACATAAAATTAACAATATGATTTTCAAACATATAGCTATACTTATTAATATAGTTATCAATATATTCATTGTATGCTTTTATATATTTATCACTATTTTCCACAATATCATCGTTATTTTTTATATTATATCCTTCTAAAAGCTTTCTTGTATGCTCTCTAAATACTTCACTATCTATTTCATCTAAAATTCTTAAGGAATCCACTACATTTTTCATAAATGATACTTGAAGAACATAATTCAAATCATTTTTTTCATAATATTTTATGCTTTCATCCATATGAAAATTGTTGATAAAATCTAAAACACTGTCAATATGTTCTTCCGTTTCATCTTCTAAATTTTCTAAAAAATCACCTAAAATATAAAATCTTTCACTTATTGTATATTTTCTGTTTTTCATTATCTTCATTGAAAATTCACGAATTTCCTTAAAATACTTTATATAGGAATCTTGAAATTCTTTATCCTTTGTATTAAGTATTCCAGACACTATATATTTACTAAACTTTTTGTTGCAGTCTTCTATTACTATTCCATCTTTTTTATTTAATATAATTCGTGCAGCTTCAGGACATGCTACATCAAGAGATATTTCATAAACATCATCAATTTTATTTAAAACTCTTGGAAAATGTGTACAAACATTTGAAAGATAATCTTCTCCTAAATTAGAATAAATAACACAATAATTATTTTCATCTAAAAACGGGCATCTTTTTGTATTCTTTAATTTTATCTTTCCATAATCAATATTAGGATTGGTAAATTCAGGATTATTATGAACATTTTTTTGAAACATCCTTTTCATTTTTTCATCCTGTACCTTATAGTATGATTTAAATGTTTTTTTATCTATTTCTATATCCCATCCTATGCAGCAGCTGTCTTCACACTCTCCTCCAATACATTGAAATTCTTTAAAATATGAAGGACATACTATTTTCGCATTCTTTTCCATATATTATTCTTCCCTACTTTTTTAAATTATTCTCAGAACAATATATATATTATCAGATATAATTAAGAATTAATAGTTAATAATTTAATAACCTTTTCTAATGGGACTTCAATCATTTAAAGGAGTACACAAATTAGTTCCATAATTTATTATATAGATGTAAGTATTACATTGTCATACTGTCCCAAAATGGAATAAATAAAGCTATCCTTTTCATACACATCAATTGCAGCACCTGAAATAATTTTCTTATCAAGTGCATACTTCAAATCATTTCTATTCATAACTCCGTCTTCTGAAACATCTATAATATATGCTGACTTTTTCATCTTTTTTATCATATTAATATCAGCCATTCCTTTTGTACCTTCATTTAATGGTACACATATAACTACAAAATCGCTTGATGATAAAACAATATCCAAAGAAGAATATGTAGCATCATATATTCCTTCACTCATATTCCTTCCATGAGGCCTGTAATATAGAATTCTCATTCCAAGAGATACAGCTCTTTTTGCAACTTCCTTTCCAATCTTGCCAAAACCAATAAGTCCCAAAGTTCTGCCTTCTATACCTTTCTTAAGACTTTTCTTCCAGTTTCCCTGTATCATCATACAGCTCTTCTTTTCTTCTTTTTTTGAAAAATAAAGCATATATGTAATAACCTCCTCTGCTATTACCTGTTCAATTACTTCCATTTTCTCGCCTCTCTTCTCTATTTAATAATTATTCATACTCTCAAACCACTTTTCCCATTAAACAATCTACACTATAACTTCTATGACTGTTGAGAAATTTCTATATAGACAAAAAAATGCTAATAGATATATGTTTATCCATCAGCATCATTGCCATACATATTATAAACTAAAGGGATTGTTAATTAAAAAGAAATAAAAGGCACTGATATTCAAAATATCAGCACCTTTGCTAACAACATTATTTCTAATTTGTTTTTATTATATTTTAATGCATTTTTTATGTCAATAATTATTTGTAGTTTCTTATATAATAAGGTCTTTAGGACTTTTAGCTATATTCCTTAATAGTATTTCTTTAGATTTTAAAATTATTCTTAAAAATTTTCTTATAATCCTAATTAAAAATTATTTTTTCTATTTATCTGCTCTTTTTATTTGAAGCAATTGATTATCCTTCTTTAATATATCCTCATATATATCCTTGGCTATAGGATTATTTCGGCTTACTTTGAATTTTGACATCTTGTCTGACTTATAAATTCCTTTAGCTCTTGAAAGTTTTGTTTCACTAATTCCAAAAGGCTGGCCTGCTCCGCCTATACATCCTCCTGGGCACGCCATAACCTCAACAAAATCAAAATGTTCTTGGCTATTTTCTATGATTTCAATTATTTTCTCAGCATTTTTCAATCCGCTTACTACTGCTATTTTAAGTATTGTGCCATTATAATTTATCTCAGCTTTCTTTATTCCTTTCATTCCACGCATTCCTACAAACTGCATCTCCTTAATCTTCTTCTCAGAACAGTCATCTGAAATATTTCTTAAAACCGCTTCAGTAACTCCTCCACTTGTTCCAAATATTATCCCCCCTCCAGAATGAATAGAAAAGGGCATATTCATTGACTCTGCTTCTATTTCATTAAACTGTATCCCACTTTCATCTATCATTCTGCATAATTCATTTGTTGTAAGAACATAATCTACATCTTTTATTCCATTTCTTTTAAATTCTAATCTTTCTATTTCGTC
>CAZLOP010000074.1:0-7298 GCA_964561205.1 uncultured Clostridium sp.
ATCTTTAATTTCTGTTTTCTTATATCCCCACACTTCAAGAGGAAGAGCAACATTATCAAAAACATTCTTTCTCTGCATAAGATTAAAGTTTTGAAAAATCATACCTAAATCTTTTCTAAAACTTCTAAGTTTATCATTACTTAATGATGCAACCTCCTGCCCCATAACATTTACGCTGCCCTCATTATATGATTCAAGTCCATTTATACATCTTAATAAAGTAGATTTTCCTGCTCCACTATGTCCAATTATTCCATATATTTCACCTTGCTCAATATTTATTGAAATATCTTTTAGAACTTTAGTTTCTCCAAAACTTTTAACAACATTTTTAATTTCTATCAAAGCTCTATTTCCTCCCTTAGTACTTTTTTATCTCGATAAAAATAAAAGCGCCAGAGAATAAAACTCCAACGCATAAAACACGTGTATATTTACTCTCTCATCTACCAGTTTGCACAAAATGCACAATAACTGCAGGAATTAGCACCGTACATAATTGGTAATTGAACCAAACCACCGGTTGCTGGGCTTCATAGGGCCAGTCCCTCCACCACTCTTGATAAGACGTTATTTTATTAAGCTTCTGATTGATAGTATATATTAGTGTTTTCCATTTGTCAATAAAAACATTATACTTTTTTTACTTATAATCTTCAATATACTCCATAACTACATCCTTTTTATTAAAATAGTCTTTTGCACTTTCATTTAATTTCACATCAGGATAAAATGCATCCTCATCCTTTTTACTTATATTACATTTCTTTGTTGAATACGTTACTTCTATTTGAGAATTAGGAAGGACAATCACATCTACTGCACCATAATGATTAACCCTTTCTGCTGTTGCTTCACCTAAAAATGTAGCATTTGTTTCCTGTCTTAATTGTTCTGCATTAATTATAGCAGCTGAAAAAGTATTTCTATTAACAACTACAAAAAACTGTTTCTTATTGTTTATTTTTCTCTTCTTAATTTCATTTCTAAAATTGTTAAGGGCGCCATCGCTTCCTCCACCATTATTTCTTATATCCAGCACTAATTTTTCTACTTTCCCTTCATCAATAATCTTAAATATTTTTTTATATAAATCTTCAACATTTAATTCATTATCATCATAATAAGTACAACTATTATATTTAAAATACAAAATCTTTTCGTTTTCTAAATACTTATACCAATAACTTGATTTTATGTTCTGCATATATAGAGGATATGATTTGTCATATTTTTGTATTAACTGCTTTTCATCAGCCTTAGTATCTTCTTTAGAATCCAAACTTTTTAAATTTATTTTTATAATTTTTCCATCACTGTTTTCAAAAGTATATTCAGCTTTATTAATATCATTTATTATATGGCTGCCATAAAGAATATCTGCATTACAAAGAAGCTTAGGAAGGTTTTTCTTTACTGACATATTGTTTTCTATGGCTATATAAGGTGTAAGCTTTTTTTCTATATCTTTAATATCTATTCCATTAATCTTAATCAATCTGCACTTGAAAGCTTGTTCGTTAGTTTTGCATACATTTGTTACATATATACCCTCATCAAAATAATAAAATGTAATTGGAAATTTCTTTGCAGTATCATAATATACTTTTGTATGTCCATCACTAACTGATGCAACAATTCTTGTTAATTCTGATTTGATTTCATAATCATTTAGTTCTGTTACCTTATTTTTTAATATCTCCATTTGATTGGAAAAATCCTTTTCTGTAATATTAGAAAACATATAAACATGATTTCTAGGAAGCGCTTTCTCTAAATATGAGATATCTTTCTTCCATTTTTCATCTCTATCTGTGTCTAAATATTGAGTACCACATCCTAATAATGAACTTATTAAACATATTAATACAATAAATATCTTAAAATTTCTTTTCTTCATCTTGTCTCCTTTGCATAAGATTTAATATCTCTTCTTTTTAATAAATAAAAACTTATTATTATTCCACTAAATAAATATATAACTCCAAGTATCTCTGCTAAATTAGTATTCAATATATCATGATAATAAAAATCACCTATATAAAAATATGGAATATACATGGGAAGATAATTCATAATTCCTATATGAAATTGTTGAACAACTGTGCAGCTAACCACTATACTTACTGCATAAATAACAGATAAAAGAATATTCTTATAAAACTGTGAAATAATAATTGGCAGCATTACAGCTTCAAATTGAAAAACAACACATTTTAAAGTAAATATAATGTGCTTTTTAACAAATGAATAATCAATTGTCTTATATAAATAATAATATCCTCCATAAGTTAATATGTTGGTAACAGAAAATATTATTGTTATAAGACTAAATATAACTATAAGTTTTGCAAAAAATATTTTCACATTACTTACTGGATATGAATATAAAATTTCTTCTACCTGTTCACTATTTTCCCTATTATATACATACACAGCTATTAATGAAAAAAATAAAATAAATACTAACAAAGCATTCATATCATCAATAGTATAAAGATATGTTTTAAACTTTGTCGTTCCATTCATATGTAATACTTTTCTTGTTAAAATCATCAGAATTGGATTAAACATTGCACTTAATAAAACTATATATTTTATATATGAGCTTCTCAATTTAAAAAATTCTATATAAATCAAATTAAACATAACATCTCACCTACTTTATCTGCATTTTTTTTAAGTGAATAAACATTATAGGAAATATTATAAACATCAGTATAAATACATTAATCCCAAGAATTCCATAATCTATTATTTCACCATCCCAAAAATAGAATATTGGCATTACTGGTAACATAATTGGACAAAGCTGACGAAAGAAATACTTTCCAAACACAGCCATATTGGTAATGCATCCAAGTATTGAATATATGAGTGTAACTATAATATTTCTTGACATATTTGTAATCAATATAGGTATGGGAATTAACAAAAGTTGTCCTAATGCAGAATATATACTAACTTTTATATATTCAAGTTGAAGCTTTGCATATGGAAATTCGTGAAAACACACATAATATGAAATATTACCTGCTATATAATTAACTATATAACTTATAATAATAATTCCTCCAATTACCACAACTTTTGCTATTGCTATTTTTACCCTGCTTACAGAATAAGAATATACTATGCTTTCCATTTTATCCGAATGTTCTTTAAAAAATATATATCCACTTAAAACTGAAAACATAACAAAAAACAAAATTGCATATATTATAATACACTTATTAGGAAAAAACGCCATTTTATAATGCTGTTCATAATCACTATTTACCATTGAATTAGACATGTTTTTTAACCATGACATACAATCAAATATTTGATACAATACAGCAGCTACCATTGGTAAAAAAAACACATACATTCTTTTTAATTTTAAATACTCTGTATATATAATATTACTCATGCTTTCCTCCTAATTTCTTGTTAATTCCAAGAAGTAATCTTCCAAATTATCAACTTTTACACAAATCTCTTCTACTTCTATATTATTCTTAATTAACTCTTTATTAATTTTTGAAGTATTCTCAAGTCCTTCATAAATTCTAAAATTACTTTTTTCCTGAAGAATGTAATCTTTAACTTTTAATTTTTCTTCCAATACAAAAGCTGTCCTTTTTTCATCATTAACTTTTAAATTTATATAATGTCTGTTTCTTTTCTGTAGCTCATTATAAGTTATTTCCTGCATTAATTTTCCTTTATGAATTATTCCTATTTTAGTAGCCATTTGCTGTACTTCACTTAAAATGTGACTTGATATTAAAAATGTTATTCCGTATTTTTTATGGAGATCTATTATTAACTCCCTCATTTCTCTAATTCCGCTAGGATCCAAACCATTTGTAGGCTCATCTAAGATAAGAAATTCAGGATTATGCATTATTGCTCTTGCAATTCCAAGGCGCTGCTTCATTCCTAATGAAAATTCTTTAACCTTTTTCTCTTTGACCTCTATAAGTCCAAGGCTTTTCAAAACATTCTCAATACTGTTTTTATCCTGTATCCCCATCATCCTTCTGTGTATTTCAAGATTTTCTTTTGCTGTTAGATTATTATAAAAACCTGGATATTCTATTATTGACCCTATTCTTTTTAATAGTTCTCTATTTTCACTTACTGCACCTTTCCCAAAAAGATTTATTTCTCCACTTGAAGGTTTCATTAAACCAAGTACTGTTCTAATAAACGTTGTTTTTCCTGCTCCATTTTCACCTAAAAAACCATATATATCGCCTCTATTTACTGTTACATTTACATCTTTTAATGCTGAAAATTTTTTAAACTTCTTACTTAATCCATATGTTTTTAGAATACAATCGTCCATCTGTTTCCTCCATATCTTACATAATTATTTTCTTTCACTTATAAATAAAAGGACCATAGTCTTAATATAAACTACAATCCTTACATAAAATTTACCTGCATCTTACAAATTTCTTAAATCCTTTGGAAATATTATTTTAAAACTTGTTTTCTTATATGGTATGCTTTCTACAGTAATATTACCATTAAGCACTTCTACTATTTTCTTCACTATTGACAAGCCTAAACCACTGCCCTTTATTTTTTGATTTCTAGATTCCTCTCTCATATAAAGCCTGTCAAAAATATATTCTATCTGTCCTTCGTCTATTCCTATACCATTATCATACATTTCAATACATACATTTTTATCATCCACATTTAAATTCACTCCAATAATTGTTGCATCTGTTCCATGTATTAGTGAATTATTTATTATGTTAATAATAATTCTACACATTAGTTTTTCATCACTTATAAAATACACATCTTCTTTAGGTAAATTTATAATTGGTTCTATACCTTTCTTATTTATATCATTAAAAAATAATATTATATTTTTGCGTATCAACTCACATAAATTAATTTTTGCTAACTTTATCTCAATGTCATTAGAATTTAATTTTGATACTACAAAAAATTCTTCAAATGTTTTTGATAAATTCAAACCTTTGTCATAAACAATATCCAAATATCTTCTGTCATCTACTGATAAGTTTTTACTTTCTAATATTAACTCCATATATCCGAGCATTGATGTTAATGGCGTTCTAAAATCATGGGATATATTTGAAATCATTTTTTTCATCGAATTTTCTTTTGATAAATTTTCATTTTGAATCAATTGAATTTTTTCAATAATCTTATTAATTTTAACAATTAACAATTTAATAGGCTTTATGTATGTATTAGTCATAATCCTCCTATTACTATTTCCTTCTAATACTTCATCTAATATTAATAAAATATAGTTAATACTTTTAAAAGCTGTTATTATTATAATTATTAATACAATAATTATAAGTGTTAAAATAATACTAACCTTGTCCATTATTATCACCAAGTTTATAACCTATTCCCCATACAGTTAATATAATTTTAGGCTTCTTAGGATTCTGCTCTATTTTGTTACGCAGCCTTTTTATATGCACCATAACAGTATTATCATCATTATAGTATTCATCATTCCATACCTTTTCAAAAATTTCTGCTTTAGTAAAGACCTTATTATTGTTAACCATAAATAACTTTAAAATTTCAAATTCCTTTTTTGTTAGAGATATTTCCTGATTATCTTTGAACACTTTATAATTAACCAAATCAATTTTTATATTACCGAATATTAATATTTTTTGAGTATTCTCTTTAATTTCAATATTATAATTAACATATCTTCTTAAGTGTGCCTTAACCCTTGCAGCCAATTCCCTAACTCCAAATGGTTTAACCATATAATCATCTGCCCCCATGCTTAAACCTAAAATTCTATCATTTTCTTCATCTTTTGCTGAAAGTATAATTATAGGTATGTTACTCTTTTGCCTTATCTGTCGTAATACTTCTATTCCATCAACAATAGGCAGCATTAAATCAAGTACAATAAGGTTTATACTTTCATTAAATTTAATAAGAGCTTCATTTCCATCAAAGGATTGTACAATTTCATACTGTTCTTTTTTAAGACATTCGTATATTAAATTATTTATTTCTATGTCATCCTCAATTACTAAAATTTTATTCATTTCAATTACTTTTCTTTTAGTATCTGTAATCACAAAATTCACCTCATAAAATGGACTGTCGCATTAACTATTAGAATAATTTTACTGCAACAGCCCCTTTATAATCATTTTATATGTTTCTGTATTTTTCTTTAACAGCTCTATCCATTTCTCTCTTATGAGCTTTTTCAAGCATTGAATCTCTTTTATCATAATTCTTCTTACCACGACATACACCTAAAGCTGCCTTAACTTTTCCTTCTTTTAGGTATAATGATAATACAACTAAAGTATACCCATCTCTTGAGATAAGCTGATCAAGTCTTCTTATCTGCTCTTTATGAAGTAAAAGCTTTCTTTCACGTAATGGATCAACATTAAAAATATTTCCTTGTTCATAAGGAGACACATGCATGTTCTTTAAATAAACTTCACCATTATATATATCTGCATATGTATCTTTAAGATTTGCATGCCCATTTCTTATAGATTTAACTTCTGTTCCAACTAAAGCTATACCAGCCTCAATTGTTTCTTCAACAAAGTAATCATGTCTTGCTTTTCTGTTTTCAGCTAATGTATTTGAATTTTTCTTTCTTGCCATTTTATCACCTTCTGCCTAAGCTTCGTTTTCTATATAAAATTATAGTATACCTTTATTTTTTAAGCAATTAAATATTTTTATATAAAATAACTATATCTTCAAAATTTAATATTTCATTTTGTGCGAAATGTATAATAATCCTACCTATTCTTTTTTCTATTAATTATATCATATATTTTAACAAATAATTCCACAAAAATGTAGCTTCTTATATTAAACTTCATAAAATTAGAGACAGGTTTTAACACAAATACTTTATACTACTTCTTGCTTACCTGTCTCTAATTTCTATTTAGTTTTATTTACAACAATTTAATTTTGTTCATTTACATCTTCTAAAACATTATTTTCTTCTTGTGTTATCTTAAAGAATATTTCACGATTTTCAATATCAACATTTACACATTCAACCTTAACCTTATCGCCAAGTCTATAAATCTTTTTAGTTCTTTCACCAATCAATGCTAACTGCTCTTCATGGAATACATAATAATCATCATCAAGATCAGTTATATGAACTAAACCTTCTATAGTATTTGGTAATTCAACAAATACTCCAAATGATGTTACTGAAGAAATAATTCCTTCAAATTCTTCTCCAATTCTGTCTTCCATATATTCAGCTTTCTTTAAGTCATCAACTTCTCTTTCAGCATCTTGTG
>CAZLOP010000075.1:0-1316 GCA_964561205.1 uncultured Clostridium sp.
ACTTTAAAGCCTCCAAAGCAGTTTACAGACTGAGGTGTAAGTCCTAGGTGTCCCATTACTGGAATCTGTGCATTAACTATAGCCTTAATAGCATCTTTTACATGTGCACCGCCTTCAAGCTTTACTGCATGTGCACCGCCTTCTTTAATTATACGTCCGGCATTTAAAACTGCCTGCTCTGTTGATACATGATATGATAAAAATGGCATATCGCTTACTATTAATGCATTTTTTGCACCTTTTTTAACTGCCTTTGTATGATATATAATATCTTCTACAGTTACTGAAAGAGTATCTTCATCACCCTTTACTACCATTCCAAGAGAATCTCCTATTAGAAGTCCATTAATATTGCATTCATCAAACAATTTAGCAGTTATATAGTCGTAAGATGTAAGCATTGTGATTTTTTTCTTTTCTTTTTTAAAATTATTAAATGTTACAATTGTGTTTTTCATATTCTACTCCTTTAAAATATTAATCATCTGGCTGTATTCTTTCTGAATATCAGTTTCTTCTTCCAGCAGTATGTTTAGAAGATTTAGAGATAAAACATTATACAGGTTTTTATGTTTATTCTTAATAACATTTTTATGTTTAATTACAGTTTGTATATCATTACGTGCAACAGGACCAGTTACAGCCTTCTTAAAGCCTTTTGAAAATATAGATTCTATATTTCTGCATATAAGCGGTTTTAAAGATTTTAATGCATCTTCTTCACTTAATCCACATTCTGTTAGATACTCTGCTGCAATATTAATAAGAGACAGAACCATATTAGAAGCCATAACATTAGATAAATGATATAAAGAACTTGTTTCCGGTTTTCTTATAAAATATTTGTTAGGTAATGAATTGAGCATTTTTATGACAAGTGAATTTTCTGGATTGTTACACTCAGCAATATTACCCATATCAACTGAAAAATACATTTCTTTTAAATCTTCTAAAGGAATATCTTTGCTAGAAAAAGCAAACATAGGATGTATCGAATAGACTTCTGCATCAGCATGCTTTGCATTAAATAATATATCCGAACTTAATGAACCACTACAATGACAAATATGTTTATTATTAAGCTGGAACTTTGAAATTTCTCTATCTATTTCTGAAATGATATCATCAGGAGTTGTAATAAATATTAAATTGCATTCATCAATTATACTTTCCATACTAAAATATTGTTTTGTATTTGTAATTAATGATGCGTTAAATGATGTTTCGTTATGTTTTCCATAAAAACCACATACACATAAATTATTATAAGTAAAGTACCGTGCAAGATTTACAGCTACCTTCCCAGGTCCAATAAA
>CAZLOP010000075.1:1326-7281 GCA_964561205.1 uncultured Clostridium sp.
CCAATTTTAATTTTTTCTATAGTATCACCTCCATATATAGTGATACAACTTCCTAATTCAATCTCATTCTTAACAGATATGAGTTGCTATAAATAATGAAAACAAGGTATAGCTCTATTCTTAGATACTATCCATGTTATACAGTATCATAATATTTATATTTTTACAATATTAGAAATATATTTAGCATATAATCTTTTTTAATAAAAAGTATAGGCATTACTAATTGTAAAATACTGCCTATACTTAGTTCTAAGCTACATTGCTTCCTGAACACAGCACACTCCGTCTATATTGTTAAGCTGTATCATATATTCACTATGATCTTTTTTCTCCTTCAAAGTAAGAGTCATAGTAAGGCCGATTACATGTTCATCCCTGTTATTGGTTTTGCTTACTTCAACATTAGAAATCTTGGTTCCATCTGAACGTACAACATTCATAAAGTTGTTAACTCCCACTATTTCTTCTAGTTCTACATAAATATCAAGTATTTTGGTATGTGTTCTTGAATATACATCCAGTCTGTGAAGAACGGTAACCACTGCATATAAAAATATACATGATATAATTGCACCTTCATAAAAACCTATTCCAATGGCCAGTCCCATACAGGCGCAGGCCCATAATCCTGCAGCTGTAGTCAGACCTTTTACCTGATTTTTGCCTACAACCATTATTGTTCCAGCTCCTAGAAATCCAATTCCTGAAATGACCTGAGCACCCATTCTGCTTGCATCACCTTCCATATGAAGAATATCAGACATATACTGGCTTGTAATCATAATAAGGGCTGCACCTATACATACAAGAATATGAGTTCTGAAACCTGCAGGTCGTTTTTTTCTTCCCCGTTCTGCACCAAGTATACCTCCACATATTGTTGCAAGGAGCAGTCGTAATATTATTGATATAATATTTATTTCACGCATATAACTCATAATTTTATCAAATAAATCTTCCATTTGTACCTCCTAAAAGAAATCTATCAAATTTTAAGTTTATAAAAAGCTTGAATCTGATAGATTTTTTAATTCATAATCATTATCTTTATGTAAATAAACTTAATATATCATCTCTGCTTAAACTTGTAATATTAGAAGATGATAATTCATCACCTAATATATTAGCAGTAAGTTTTCTTTTACTATCCTGAAGATTGATTATCTTTTCTTCAATAGTTCCTTCACATACAAGCTTAATTACTTCAACTATATTCTTCTGCCCAATTCTGTGAGCTCTGTCTGTAGCCTGATCTTCCACAGCAGGATTCCACCATGGGTCAAAATGAATTACAATATCTGCACTTGTTAAATTAAGTCCTGTACCTCCAGCTTTTAAAGATATTAAAAAAACATGTGTACATCCTGAATTAAAGTCTTCTACTAATTTTATTCTGTCTTTTGATGATATATTTCCATCAAGATATGCAAAATCTATATTATTTTTCTTAAGAGCTCTGCCTATATTCTTTAAAATTGATGTGAACTGAGAAAAAACCAAAATCTTGTGTCCTTCATCAATACTATTGTTTAGAAGCTCAAGAAGGCATTCTATTTTTGAACTCTCTCCTTTATAATTTTCCATAACAACAGAAGGATCCAGGCAAAGTTCTCTTAATTTAGTAATATAAGATAAAATTTCAATACGGCTTTTATTAAATTCTGAAGCTTCAACTTTTTTAGCTACCAGGTCTTTTACATACTGGCTGTATGTTTCATATACTTTTCTATGCTCATTATTAAGAGGAATGCTTAATCTTTTCTCAATTTTATCTGGAAGTTCATTTATAACATTCTTTTTGTATCTTCTTAAAATAAATGGTTTTATTAATCTGTTAAGTTCTTTTAAAATTTCCGGTCCTTCCTGAAGTCTTCTATAATATCTTAAATAAAAATGCTTTTCATCATATAAATAATTTGGCATTATAAAATCAAATATAGACCATAATTCCATTAGTGAATTCTCAAGAGGAGTACCGCTTAAAGCAAATTTTCTTGAAGCTTCAATGCTTTTTACAGCTATAGAATTTTGTGAAGAAGGATTTTTTATATTCTGTGCTTCATCAATAAACATATAGTCAAATTTTATAGTAAAATTTTCTATATCGCGTTTTAAAAGATTATATGTAGTAATATATACATCATAGTTTTGTGTATTTAAAAGAAGCTCCTTTCTCTCTTCAGGTGTTCCACATCCTATAGAAACTTGTACATCAGGAGCAAACTTTGCAAATTCATTTTTCCAGTTATATATTAGAGATGTTGGTGCAACAATAAGAGTTTTACACTGAGGCTTAGACAAAATAAATGCTATTGTCTGAATTGTTTTACCAAGTCCCATTTCATCACCAAGTATGCCTCCAAAGCCTAAATAATCAAGAGTTTTAAACCAGTTATATCCACATTTTTGATATTCTCGTAATTCTCCATTTAAATTTGAAGGTACCTCAAAGACTTTTCCTTCAATACTGTTTATTTTTTTTCTTAGTTTTTTTAATTCACCTCTGTTTTTTATGTAACGCATATTATTTTCTTCAAGGTAATCTTCTAAGTATATACCTTTATTTAAATTAATACTTACTGTATTTTCTAATATATCATCATCAGCAATGTTATCAAGAAGAATTAACATATCTTTTATGCTGCTGTCATTTAAATCTAAAAATTCACCATTTTTTAATTTAAAATATTTAACATTATCACGAAAAGCTCTTAATATGGCTGAAGTTTCGTTTTCATCTATGTCACCAAGAGCAAACTTAAACTCAAAATAATTATATTTTCCAGGTTCTACTGTTCCTTTAAACTGAGATTTGGATAATTTCTTTATTCCTTTGAAATTCTCAGAATAATAAACTTCACCATAATTCTGAAGTTTATTTATATCATACCTGAATAAATTAAAAGCTTCATCATCATTACCTAAAAAATAGAACATGTTATCTGCAGATTCAAAATTAAGACTTCTGATTATGACAAGTACTTCATTTTCTTTATTGTTATCACGATATATTATCTTATCTTTATATTCTTCAAAATAATTAAATTCACATCCACCATAATTAACTTTAAATGTAAGCATTATTTCTCTGTCACGATTAAAATAAAAGCTAAACTTAGGTTCAGCAAAAACTACATTTTTGCTCATTACTTTTCCAAGGCTTAGGCTGTCTGTAGTTTTAGTAAGCGAAGGAATAAGTTCTTTTAATATTTTATCTTCATACTTTTTAGGAAAGGAAACTACATTAGTTGTATTAAATATTTTTAAATATGGAGAAAGCCGTTCACACTGCTCAAGTGAAGGAATATATACACTGGTCCTAAATAAAAACACATCTTCATTTAAAGTAAGTGACATTGGCATCCCATTTTCAGCCTGGAGAAAAATTTCATTTTTATTACTGTCAAGCAAAAAAGGAAGTGGTATATCTTTCTCTATTATTTCGCTTTCCATTACCCTGTAAAAGAAACCATCTCCTAAAAAAAATCTGTTTTTCTTAATTATATGTAAAAATTCCTTAACCATATAATCTGGTATACACATAAATTTCCCATCTATAAGCTTATCCTGAGAACGCTTAAAACTGCGATCATTATCTGCCATTTTTCTTATGTTAAACATAAACTTAATAAGTCTTTTATCTAGAAGTGAAAGCTTATATTGCTTTAAATTAAATTCAAAATTTTTGCTGAACTTAACAGGAACATTATTATACATGCATAATAAAAATGAATTAATATCTCTTATTATATACATTTTATCTGATTTATCTTTTATTCCTATTTTAAATTCTGCCATAAGATTTGATGACCAGTTGTTTTTGTTTAAAATAACATGAAATTTAACTTCTTTTTTTAATGGATCATCAAGAAGTTCACTTAAAAGTGATACAGAATCTTCATTAATTTCCTTTTTAGTATTTTCTTCTGTCTGCTTTACAATAAGAGATTTTTTAAGTTCACTGTCCTTATCACTTTCTTTTAAAAACTTATAAAAACTGGCAACAATATGTTTGCAGCAATAATTATCCTTTTTAAATTCATTTTTTTCAAAATCAGCACAGCTGCAGTGAGTTCCAATTAATTCTTTAGTTATATTATCAATTTCAATATTACAGGTATATTCACTAAAAAGACTTTCTGATACAACACAAGATTTAATGTTAATACAGCCGTCATTTACATTTATTTTTATATCCTTAATTAAATCATTATTATAAACGCGTTCCCCTTTAATTCTCATGCTGCCTGTAATATTCTTATTAAAGCCTTCCAGTAAAATTTGTTTTATCATCTCATCACACTGCCTTTAAGTATTTATTCTATAGTTTTTATAGACTTTATCAGTTTTGCATCAATATATTCTGATTTTGAGAAACCGCCTTTAAAATATCTTATTTGTTTATAGTTGGTTCCTTTCATATTAAAATCTAAAACATCTATTCTGTCTCCCTTAAAAATTACAGGATCAGGTTTGCCTTTAACAAAAATACGTATTTCCATAAAATTCTCCTACACTTCTAATTATTGTTTTTATAATTTTCAATTGCTTCTGCAATTTCATTTAAGTATTCCCATCTCTCATACTTAAATTCAAGCTGTTTTTCAATTTCTTCTTTTTCTTTCATAAGATCATTTAGCTTTCCATAACTTGATGAATTTTCAGCCATTTCTTTATCAATTCTTTCTATTTCGCTTTCAAGTTTTGCAATTTCATCATCAATTGTTTCATATTCTTTTGCTTCTTTAAATGAAAATTTGGGCTTATTATTTTTTGTCTTTTCTTTTACAGCTCTATTTTCATTTGATTTAGTATTATCATTTTTATCATTTCTGACTGAATTAATTTCTCTAAATATTAAATGATCGCTATAGTTACCAACATATTCTTTGATTAATCCATTACCTTCATATGCAAAAATCTTATTGCATATTCTATCTAAAAAGTATCTGTCATGGGATACAACAACTACAACTCCTATAAACTTATCTAAAAAATCTTCTAATATCTTTAACGTTTCAATATCAAGATCATTTGTAGGTTCATCTAGTATAAGAAAATTAGGACTTTCCATAAGAATTCTTAAAAGCTGAAGTCTTCTTCTTTCTCCACCTGATAATTTTCCTATAGGTGTATACTGCATAGTTCCATCAAATAAAAATCTTTCAGCCATTGTAGACGCTGTTATTTTAGTTCCATCACTAACAGGAATATATTCTCCGCCTTCCTTTATATAATCAATTACTCGCATTTGAGGATCCATATTTTCATTTTCCTGAGCAAATACTCCCATTTTTACTGTATCACCAATTTCTATATTTCCACTATCAGGAGAAATTTTATTTCGAAGAATATTTACAAGTGTTGTTTTTCCTGCACCATTTTCTCCTACTATACCTATTCTGTCAGTTTTTAAAAATATGTAGTTAAAATCTTTAATTACACACCTGTCCTCAAAGGTCTTTGATATATTGGAAACTTCAATTACTTTTTTACCAAGACGCGTTCCAACAAATGACATATCAATATCATCCTGTCTTTTTACAGGTTCAATTTTTACAAGTTCATCAAATCTCTGCAGTCTTGCTTTTTGTTTTGTAGTTCTGGCTTTAGCTCCTCTCTTAACCCATTTTAATTCATTTCTTATAAGAGCTTTTCTCTTTTCCTCCTGAACATTTTCAATTTCAATTCTTTCCATTTTCTTTTCAAGAAAATCAGAGTAATTGCCAGGATAGCTATAAAGTTTACCATGATCAAGTTCCACAATTCTATTAGTAACCCTGTCTAAAAAATATCTGTCATGGGTAATCATAATAAGTGCACCTTTTCGAGAGTTTAAATATTCTTCAAGCCACTCAATACTTTCAGCATCAAGATGGTTAGTAGGCTCATCTAAAATTAATAAATCACAGGGAGTTATAAGTGAACAGGCAAGTGCTACTCTTTTTCTCT
>CAZLOP010000076.1:0-7279 GCA_964561205.1 uncultured Clostridium sp.
TATGACAAAATATATTTTAGATCGTATTGAAGGTTCATATGCTGTTATGGAAAATGAGGAAGGAAACATAAATAATATACCTCTTAAGCTTTTAAGTGGTGAAATAAAAGAAGGCAATGTATATTCAAAAGAAAAAGAAGATTTTATTTTTAATGAAAAACTTACTAAAGAGCGTAAAGATAAAATAGATAGCCTTATGAAAAACATATGGAAATGAGATTTAAGAAAGGTGATTAAGTAGATGCAGAATAATAATAAAAATAATAAAAACAATAAATTTGGAGTTGCACTTACATATTTCATAATAGCATTGGCATTTGTTGTGGCATTGAATTATTCAAAAAGTGCAGTTACAACAAAGAGAATAAGCTATAGTGAATTTCTTCAGCTTTTAAATAACAAGGAGATTTCACAGGTTGTAATTACTAATGACAATCTTCAGATAACACCTAATAGCAAAAATGCAAAATATAAAGGAAAAGTACTTTATACAGCAAACATTAATGATGAAACATTAATAACAAAGCTTCAGGAAGCTGGAATAAACTTTACTGGAAGTAATCCAAAAGAATCACAGATATTAAGTATAATGCTTTCATGGGTATTCCCTATACTTATTATATTTTTCATGTGGCGGTTTCTATTTTCTAAAATGGGAAATGGTGGAGGCGGTGTCATGGGCATCGGCAAAAATAATGCCAAAGTTTACATGGAAAGTGACATAAAAGTTACCTTTGATGATGTTGCAGGCCAGGAGGAAGCTAAAGAGTCACTAAAAGAAGTTATAGATTTTTTAAATGGTCCGGCAAAGTATACAGAGATTGGTGCAAAATTACCTAAGGGTGTTCTTTTAGTAGGACCTCCAGGAACAGGTAAAACACTTATAGCAAAAGCTGTTGCTGGTGAAGCAAAAGTGCCGTTTTTCTCATTATCAGGTTCAAGTTTTGTTGAAATGTTTGTTGGTGTTGGTGCATCAAGAGTGCGTGAACTATTTAAAGATGCAGTAGCAAAAGCACCTTGTATTATATTTATAGATGAAATAGATGCAATTGGTAAGAGCAGAGACAGCCAGATGCAGAGTAATGATGAAAGAGAACAGACATTAAATCAGCTTTTATCTGAGATGGATGGTTTTGATTCATCAAAAGGTATTGTAATTTTAGGTGCAACAAACAGACCTGAAATACTTGATAAAGCACTTTTAAGACCAGGGAGATTTGATAGAAGAGTTATTGTTGACAGACCTGATTTTAAAGGAAGAGAAGCTATTCTTCAGGTTCATGCAAAAAATGTATCTTTAGGCGGTGATGTTGATTTATGTCAAATAGCAAGAAGTACACCTGGTGCTGTAGGTGCAGATTTAGCAAATATAATTAATGAAGGAGCTTTAAGGGCTGTACGTAGAAGAAGAAGAGTAGTTCTTCAGGAAGATTTAAATGAAGCAGTTGAAGTTATAATTGCTGGTAAAGAAAAGAAGGACAGAATCTTATCACCAAAAGAAAGAGAAATTGTTTCATATCATGAAGTTGGTCATGCGCTTGTAGCAACAATGCTGAAAAACACAGAGCCAGTTCATAAAATAACAATTGTTCCTAGAACTATGGGAGCTCTTGGTTATACAATGCAGATAGAAGAAGAAGAAAAATATCTTAACTCTAAAGAAGATCTTATTAATGAGATTACAACATTAGTTGGAGGAAGAGCAGCAGAAGAAGTTGTATTTAACATTGCAACAACAGGAGCTGCTAATGATATAGAAAGAGCAACAGCAATTGCAAGAAAGATAGTTTCTGTATATGGTATGAGTGAAGAATTTGATATGATGGCTTTAGAATCTATTCAAAATAAATATTTAGATGGAAGAGCAGTAAGAAACTGTAGTGAAGAAACATCAACTATTTTGGATAAAGAAGCAGCATCAATAATTAAGGAAGCTCATAAACATGCAAAGGAAATATTATCACAAAACAGAGAGCTTCTTGATGAAATTGCAAAAGTACTTCTTGAAAAAGAAACTCTTTATGGTAAAGAATTTTTAGATATAGTGTATGAAAAATATCCAGAAATGAAAGAAAAGAAAGAAAAAGAAAAAAGTGAAAATGAAAAGAAAGTAAAAGAGCTGGAAGAGCAGAGAGCAAAACTTCATGCAGAAAAAGAAGCAAGCTTAAAAGAATATGAAGCAAAGGAAACTAAGAAAATTGAAGAAAAAAATTCTCAGGTTCAGGGAAATTTAATAGATAAAACTATAATAGATGACAATTCTGAAATAAATAATAATGACTCTGTTACGGTTAACCCTGTAGGTGAATATAATCAAGCAGAGAGAAATATCAGCATAACAGAAAATAAAGAACCTGAAGCTGATGCTAATGGTGAGGAAAGCAGTATTAAAGAATTACAGGAAAGTGATGATGTGAATACAAATAATATTTAATGCTTAAGGGCTGGTGCCCTAAAGTTTGCTTTTTAACAATATATAAATCATAATTTGACTAAGAACTAAGAACTAAGAACTAAGAACTAAGAACTAAGAACTAAGAACTAAGAACTAAAAGCTAAGAACTAAGAGTGGCGGTAGATTTTGAAAGGAAACTTATTATTCCTGCAATAATATAAAAAACCAAAGGTTTTTTCTCCGAAACTCTTAGTTCTTAGTTCTTAGCTTTTGGTTAAATAAGGAAGGACGAGGTAATTTGGGCAATGTTGTAGATTATTTAAACGAGGAAAGAAAGCTTACCGGCATATTTGAAGTATTGAGCAGTGAAACATTGAAATATCTTGAGAAAAGAAAAGCACTGCATAAGTTGATAATTGATGCCAGAAGAAAATACATAGAAGAATATAAAGATGATGAAGATGCAGTTATAGATTATTTTGATCATGAAAATTATGTGCGAGATGAAACATACAAAACAATAGATAAGAGACTTATGGAATTTACAAAATTAAAGGAATCTCCTTATTTTGGCAAGGTTACCTTTAAGGAAGAAGATAGTATTCCTGAAGAAATATATATTGGACGTTATGGACTTACAATAGAAGAAAATGATGAGCCTCTTATTGTTGATTGGAGAGCGCCCATAGCAGCTCTATTTTATAAAGGATGTTTAGGGTTAGAAGAATATAATATACCTGATGGCAAGTGTGAAGCAGAAATAATAGATAGGAAACAGATTCTTATAAAAAAGGGAATTCTAGAAGGAGTTTTTGATTCGGCTCTTGATGTAAAGGATGAAATACTTCAGGAAGTACTTGCTAAAAATTCTTCTGATAAGTTAAAAGATATTGTTATGACCATTCAGGCAGAACAGGATAAAATAATAAGAGCAGATAAAAATAAAGTTGTTATTGTTGATGGTGTTGCTGGTTCAGGAAAAACAACTATAGCTCTTCATAGAATTTCATATTTATTATACAATTTTAGAAAGCAGTTTGGAGATAAAGTATTAATATTTGGACCTAATAATATATTTATGGATTATATTGCACAGGTTTTGCCAAGCCTTGGAGAAAGTGCTGTTTCCGAAACTACTTTTGAAGCTTTTGTAAAAAATGAATTGAACATTACTGAAAATACAAAAAATTATTTAAACTTTGTAGTGGAAATTACAGAGGGCAAAACAGATATTATTAATGAATATAAATATAAGACTTCATATGAATTTATTGAGTTTCTAAATGAGCAGATTGAAAAGATTAATAAAGAGTACTTTAAAATAGAAAGTGTTAAATTTAATGATGAAGAAATAGTAACAGTAGATGAAATTAAAGAACTATTTGATGTTTATTATAAAGATATGCCTCTTTTCAGAAGAAGTGAAAAAATAAGACGAATTCTTACATCAAAAATTAAGGATAAGCGTGATGAATTGTATTATGCAATGCTTAAAGAAATAAAAGAAAAACAGGAAAAATTATCAGAAGAAGAACTTCAGACTGAAAGCAATAACTTTGATTTTGTGAAAAAAATAAAGATACGTGAAATAGTAAGAAAAGTTATAGATGCAAGAAAATTACTTGACAGCTGGATGAAACACGAAAATATTTCTCAAATATACAAAAAAATTATGAAAACAGAAACTCTTAATTTTATGGATTTAAGTGCAATTTTATACTTAAATATTAAACTTGATGGGAAGAAATACAAAAAAGAGATAAAACATATTGTAATTGATGAAGCACAGGATTACAGCTATCTGCAGTTTGAAGTAATAAAGCAGTACACAGGATGCAAAAGCTATACAATAGTTGGAGACAAAAATCAAAAGCTTGTTGATGATAATAAGGAATGTGCCATGAGTAATCTTGAAAGCATATTTAAGGATGCAGCATATGAAGTAGAAAGATTCTGTCTTGAAAAAAGCTATCGTTCAACACAGGAAATTATGGAGTATGCTAATAGTTTTCTAAATGAAAATAAAATAGTTCCTCTTGTGCGTCATGGTGAAACTGTTATGGAAGAAGAAGTTTTTGATGATGATGAACTTGTAGAAGTAATAACATCTATATTGGAAGATTATACAGATGATAAGTGTGAAAACATAGCAATAATATTTAATGATGCAGCTGTATTAAATAATTATGCAGGAAAGATAAAAGAGAAGATGAATATTCAAAAAATAGATAATGAAGATATTATTTATAATGGGGGAAAGGTAATGATGCCTGCATTTTTAGCAAAAGGGCTTGAATTTGATGGTGTTATTATTGTAGAAAGAAATAATAATACTGACCCTCTTATGAAATATATCATGTGTACACGAGCACTTCATAGGCTTGCTGTAATAAAATATGCAGAATAAACACGTAAATTGGAATTTAATTAAGTAAGAAGTAATAGGTAAGAGTTTAGGAAATTTTTCTTAAAGAAAAATAAATTATATCTCCGAATCTTTTACTTCTTACTTCAATTATATGGTGTCCCCTTCATTTTAATTTTTAATCTTCAATGATATAATCTATATTATAATAAATGTTATTTGTAAAAATGATAGGAAAAAGCGGAGGAGCAGACTTATGAAAGGGAATAACATAATATCATTTACTTTGGCAGCAGTATTTTCTTTATTTATAATTGGGACAGGCGTTAATGGTGCTGAACAAAATAGAGTTATATCTAATAATAAATTTATACCAGCACAGAAAATTTATAATGATAATGCTGGAATCCAGTATAAATATGAAGATGTTGTATGGAGCACATATAAAACTCCAGCAAAATCTCAAGGAACAAGACAAAGCTATATATCTGATACTAGTGGAAGCAGTGTAAGATATGAGGATGATTTTTATGGGGCAGTAAATAATGAATGGATTAATGAGGCAGGCAAATATTTAAGTGATGATTTACCTGAACTAAGTAATTATGCTTATTTAGAAATAAAGAGCAGTAAAGATGTTAAGGATATATTTAAGGACCTTTTACATAACAGTAGTAAATATTCATCTAATACTACTGAAAGTAAAATGGTAAATTTATACTGCAATCTTCTAAATACTAAGGAAAGAGATAATCAAGGGTCAGAACCAGCAAAGAAGTATGCAGACAAAATAAAGAATGTTAAAAATATGGATGAGCTTACTGATTTTTTTTCAACAGAGGAAATGGACATATTTAATAATTTATTCAGATTTAAAATAATGCCATATAATGATTCAAAAACTAATGATATATATATTCAGCCTACACTTTTAGGATTAGTAAATAGTGATGATTATTCTTCAGAAGATAAGGAAAGTGAGAAAAACAGGCAGGAATATATAAAATATATAGTATCTCTTCTTATTTTGGATGGATATTCAGAATAAGAAACTGTAGATAAAGTGCTTCAGCTTTTTCAATTTGAAAAAAAAAATAGCAGAAGGTATGATGGGATTAAAATCAATACAGCAGGGCAGCATTGATTATGGGGCTTTAAATACTACAGTTAAAATTAATGAACTGGATCAAATAGCACCTAATCTTCATCTTTCAAAAATTATGAAAGGTTTAGGAATAGACAAAGGTGATAAAAATGTGGTAATTCAGCAGACAAGATGGCTTGAAACATTAAATGATTTATATACAGAAGAAAATCTGCCATTAATAAAGAATTATGTTGAAATAACAATGCTTCAGGCATTAGGACAATTTATGAGTTCTGATTTTGAAGAAATAACAAATGATTATATTCAGTATTTACAGGGAAGCAGTACAAATATTTCAAAGGAAGAAGAAGCTTACAGTATAGTATATGATAACTTTACAGATCAATTTGGAAAGCTGTATGCAGAAAAATATTGCAGTGATGAAGAAAAACGGGATATAGAACTTTTAACAAAAGAACTTATAAGCAAATATAGGGAAAAAATATTAAACTGCAGCTGGATTAGTGAAACAACAAAGAAAAATGCAGTTAAAAAACTGGATAGTATGAAAATAAATATAGGATATCCAGATACTTATGAAGACTATTCAGGAGTAGATGTAAAATTATATAGTGAGGGTGGCTCACTTGTTGAAAATATGATGAATATATCTGTTTATCAAAGGCATAAAGAATTTGAGAGTTTATATGAACCTGTAAATGATACTATTTTTTCAAATACACTTACTATATCAAGTGCTGCTGCAGAATATCATTTTAATAAAAATAGTCTGGTTGTAACTGCAGGAATGCTTGAACCGGATATATATGATATTAATGATTCAAAAGAAAAGAAGCTTGCCACAATTGGTTTTGTTGTTGGGCATGAAATAAGTCATGCTTTTGATAATTTAGGTGCTCTTTATGATAGTGAAGGAGATTATAATAACTGGTGGACTACAGGTGACTATGTTAAGTTTAATGACAGAGCTGAAAGGTTTGAAGATTACTTTAATAATATTGAATATTATCCTGACCAGTACATTAATGGAAAGCTTACATTAGGAGAAAATATTGCTGATATAACATCTTTGTCATGTGTAGTTGATATTTTAAATGATATGCCGGATGCTGATTATAAGGAATTTTTTGAATGTTTTGCTGATGGATTAAAATGTGCAAGACGTGAAGAGGAAGAAAAGCTTGCTCTTTTATATGATGAACATTCACCTTATAAATGGAGAGTTAACAGTGCATTATCCCAGATAGATAAATTTTATGAAACTTATGATATAAAAGAAGGCGATAAAATGTATGTAAAACCTGAAGACCGTCTTACTATATGGGATAATTAAACTCTTTAGTATTTTTATAAATAAGAATTTAATTAAGTAAGAACTAAGAGGTAAGAAGTAAGAGATTCGGAGAAAAGC
>CAZLOP010000077.1:0-7264 GCA_964561205.1 uncultured Clostridium sp.
AAAGCGGAGAAGTTAGAAGAATAGGAATTGAAAGAATTCATATAGAAGATGATGCGGGTAAGTTATTACATACTAAAAGGGGAGCTTTAATTGACTTTAACAGAGCGGGAGTACCTCTTATAGAAGTAGTTACAAAGCCAGATTTAAGAACTACTGAGGAAGTTACATTATATCTTACTAAGTTAAAGAGCATACTTTCAGCGGCAGGAATATCTGACTGTAAAATGGAACAAGGTTCTTTAAGATGTGATGTTAATATTTCAGTAAGAGAAAAGGGCACAGAAAAGCTAGGTGTAAGAACTGAGGTTAAGAATATCAACTCATTTAAATCTGTTGAAAAAGTACTAAATTACGAATTTAACAGGCAGGTTGAGGCTGTTAAAAATAAAGAAGATATGTTTG
Organism: uncultured Clostridium sp.; assembly: GCA_964561205.1. Taxonomy (GTDB): domain Bacteria; phylum Bacillota; class Clostridia; order Clostridiales; family Clostridiaceae; genus Clostridium. The sequence goes on from CAZLOP010000077.1 coordinate 403, forward strand.
TTGAAACAAGAAGATGGGATGAAGCTAATAATTTAACTGTAGTTATGAGAAGCAAGGAAGACGCTAATGATTACAGATATTTCCCAGAAGGAGATCTTGTAACTCTTAATATTTCAGATGAAAAGGTTGATGAAATAAGAAAGACTATTCCTGAGCTTCCATATCAAAAGCAGGAAAGATTCATTAAGGAATATGGTCTTCCCAAATATGATGCTCATGTACTTACATTGACAACAGATATGGCAGATTTCTTTGATGAAGCTGCTAAATTATCAGGAGATCCAAAATCAGCATCTAACTGGATAATGGGAGATATCTCAAGACTTATGAAGATAGATGGAACATGGATTAAAGAGCTTAAATTTGCTCCTAAGGATGTTGCAGAATTAATAGAAGTTATTAAGGATGGTACAATTTCTTCAGCAATAGGTAAGCAGGTTCTTGAAATGATGTTTGAAAGCGGTAAGTCACCTAAAACTATAATAGATGAAAAAGGATTAAAACAAAATAATGATGAAAGTTTTATCCTTGATCTTGTAAATAAAGTATTAGATGAAAATCCAAATGTTGTTGAACAATTTAAAGCTGGTAAGGAAAGAATTCTTGGTTTTGCAGTAGGTCAGGTTATGAAAGCTGCAAAAGGTCAGGCAAATCCTGGTATAGTTAATAAAGTTGTAGCAGAACAGGTTAAGAAAAGAATTTAATTCTATAAAAACACACAGTGAATTTTTGCTGTGTGTTTTGTCATTCATTAACATTGATTTTTTTAAAATTTAATTGTAATGTAGTGATATAAGTAAAAAAGGAATTAATGGGGGAACGCAATGAAGAAGGCTGTATTTTTAGATATTGATGGAACATTAATTGATTCTGGCAAAGGAATAATGAATATAACACAGAAGGTGCAGGATGCAATTCATAAGCTTCAGAAGGCTGGAAATTATGTATTTATAGCAAGCGGGAGGCCATATGCATTTATAAGTGAAGAATTATTAAATTTTGGCTTTGATGGTTTTATACTAACTAATGGTGCCAATGTTATTTTAAATGGAAAGACAATTTATAAGGAGCCTCTAAGTAAAGAATTTATAAAACATGCAGTAAAACAATTTGAAGAACATAATATTCAATATATACTCGAAGGAGAATTATATTCATATATAAAAGATGAGTTTAAGAAATTTCATGATTTTTACGACAAAATAGAAATAAAGAAGACATATTTTTGTGGAAAATTCGATTTGGACAAAATTGATGTTTATAAAATGGAAATGATGTATACAACAGATTCAGCAAGAGATTTCTGTCTTGATTTTATAAATAAAAATAAGGAATATGATTATTGTCATAGTATAGCAGAAGATCTTTTAGAAATGTATGCAAGAAAGACTTCTAAAGCTACAGGAATTCAAAAAACTTTAGAGTATTTAAATATACCAATTGAAAACAGTTATGCTTTTGGTGATGGGAAAAACGACATAGAAATGCTTCAGGCAGTTGGATGCGGAATAGCCATGGATAATGCCAGCGAAGAAGTAAAAAAACATGCAGATAAAATAACTGATTCTGTAGAAAATGATGGTGTTGCTACAGGAATTGAAAAGTATATCGGGTTTAATTAAGTATGAACTATTAAATTAAAATCTGATGAATACAAAGAAAAGCTCCAGCTGATTAAAGTTAGCTGGAGTTTTATTATTTGTTGAATTTCTCATGTTTATTTAAAGAAGTAATGTTATCTATATTTTCATCACTTTTTTCTTGTAAATCAAAATCTTCTTCTCCCATAAGGTAAGAATAATTATTATTAGAATCAGAATTTAAACTGTCAGATATTTTTGAAAGCTTCTGGTAAATTTTTTCTAATATGTAGTTATTATAACGCTGTTGCCGAAAAGCTTTTAAAGCAGCAACGAAAAGCCATATACCTAAAAACATAAATACACACATAAATACAATACCAACTATTGCAAATGCGCCTAATAAATATGTCATTAAAAAACCTCCTAAATAAGATATTAAGATTATATCATATTGTATTAAAAAATATAACTGTTTAAATAAAAGGAAAAATGGAAATAATATAAGCTAATAATTATTTGTGAGAGAAGTGTGAAAAGATTGAAAAAATATTTTTTCTTTATGTCATTAATGGTTGTAGGCACTATTTTTGCATTAACTTTTATTCAAAAGGATAATGGTTTGGAGCTTTCAGAAGAAAACAAATATACAGTTACTTATGGTGTAAATGAAATTCCTGATAATTTAAAGACAATAAGCTGTTTATCTACAAGAGAGTGTGATATTATATGTGCATTAAGTAAGGAAATTGTCAGTGCTGATAAAGATAATAAAATTATTCCTGTGTTGTGTAGTGAAATAAATATAAGTGATGATAAAATTCAGTATGAGTTTAAAATACGTGATAATGTATATTGGAGCGATAAAACAAAAATAACAAGTGATGATATAGTAACTTTTTTCATGGAATTATTAAAAGAAGAAGATGAAAAAAATATTGAACCATTATTAAATATATATGGTGCAAAGGAATTTATTAATAAAACTACAACATTTATGAGTGGAGTAGCTATAAAAGCTAAAGGAGATTTGGTAATAATTCGTTTGAACTCTCCTGACAATAATTTTTTATATGAATTAACAAAACCACAGTATAGATTAAGAAGAAACATAGTTATGTGGGAAAATATGTACAGAAATTATAATGCACTTGTTTATAGTGGGGATTATTCAGTTCAGGACATAAATTCAGAAAAATTAATTTTAAAGGCAGTAGATAATAAACAAGATAAAAATAGCACAATAGAATTTTTGAAAGACGAAAATAATGAATTGTCTATGGCGGCTTTTGAAATAAAAGAGAGAGATATGGTTTTAAATCCGCCAGAAAGTGAAATAGAGAGATTTTCAAAAGTAAATAAGATAGCAACCATGCCAATTAAAAATGCTGCTTATATTTATGTTAATAATAGAAATAATAGTGTTCCTGTAAATGTAAGGCGTATAATATATAATAAAATTTATGAAGCATTAAAATCCCAATATACAGATAATACAAAAGAATATGAATTAGCTGAATGCTGTTATTTTAGAGAAGATAAGTCAAATTTAACTGCAATTCAGGCAAGAAAAGTTAATATGAACAGTGTTTCAAAATGGGATGAACCTGAAGTATTAACTATCATTGCAGCAGATACAGAAGAAAACAGAAATCTTTGCAAAAAAATTACTGAATGGTTTAAAAACAATACTAAAATAGTGTTAAAGTGCAGTTATGTTAAAGATGAAATAAATGATGAAGAATTAAAAAATAGATATGATATTGTACTTATTAATGCACAATGCGATGTTAACAATAAAAAAGAACTTTATAAGAATTTTAATGAATATTTAAGTCAGGCACAGAAAGATTTATTAAATGGTGGTGAAGAAGATTACTGGTTATTTGAAGAGAGCATGTTTAATAATTATGATATATTACCATTAGTATTTTTTAATGAAAACATTGTTTATGGAGAAGATATAAATAATTTAAATGTAGATAAGAACGGAAATATTGATTTTACCAGCATAAATTAAAATAAGGGTAGAACCTTTTATTATTAGGTTTTACCCCTTAAAATTATGCTTTCTTTAAGTTTGAAGCTGAATTTTTATTTTTTTTGCTCTTATTCTTTTTTTGAGAAGATGCTTCAGAATTAGTGTCAGAAAGACCAGTTAAGGTTATAGCTGGCGGTGGAGAAGCAGCAGGTTCGGATGTATCATCTGTTGAAATATTTTCACACACATCGCTTACATTATCATTATTAATGACATTAGTATTAATTGTTTCTGTATTAGAGTTTTCTGCACCATTAACTTTATTTTCATTTATTCTTAAATCTGAATGGTTTTCAATTGGTATTGAAGTATTAAGTTCCATAGTACATTCAACATGATTTCTGAATAAGTCAATAATGAGGAAAAAATTAAACATATTTTTACTGCTGTCAAAAGTAATTCTGTTTTTTGTAAAAGCATCTTTCTTTTTTGAATATTCAAGATGTTTTACAAATACAGAAGCAGAACCACTGCTTTTTGGAGTTGGAAGTACAGGCATTCTGAAATATGTTTCATCCAGCATATCTTCAGATCGTAAGCTTAATTTTTTGTAACGTTCAACCTCATCCAATGTAGGAGCTTCAGGCCAGCTTGTTAGAAGTCCGCCATTAACATAAAACTTTCTGAATACTGATGATATTACAGGTTTAAAATCCTTTGAAGTATTGCTGAGCTGTGAACATTTTATCATATTCATAAGATAAAAATTTATATCTGAGCATGAGTATTTAATTTCTTTTTTATCAGATGGTTTTAAGAAAATATTTTTTTCATTATCATATAAGCTTAACAATTTATCACTAATTTCCTTTGAAGCATCTTTGAAAGAAATTATATCTGTATGTTTATAAGCATCCATGAGAGTTATTGAAAATAATGAACAATCATCAATGGATTCATTAAAATAATCTTTTTCATTGAATTTATTTATTAAATAATCACCAAGATCTAAAATAAGCTCATGGGCTGTATTTGAATGTGAATTCTTATAGAAATTATTTAAAGCAAAGAAAATCTGAACATTTTCATTAAAAGATAATTCATAAAGAGAATCTTTATAATCTTTAAATAAACCTAAAATTTCATATGAAAAATTTTTGTAATCAGAAGAAACTTCATCATTGTTGTTATATAGAGAATATAAATAGTATGCATCCATCATAAATGCCTGATCTACAAATTTAAACTTATTATCTTTATCAATAAGCTTGTAGCCCTTATTATTTCCATCAGATATATTTTTTTTAGAAACAAAGAGACCTTCAGCATTTCTTAAATTTTCTGAATAAAACTGAAGCTGTTCTTTGGCTAAATATTTATAAGGATTTTCTAGTGAAGTTATGTTCCTATTACCTTTTTTGAAATATGAATAATATTGACTAAGTTCTAAAAGGCAGAGAGTCATTAATGCATTAGTTGAAGGGGATATCTCTTTTTTAAAAGTAGCTTCATCAAAACCATGACTGGTTTTGTTATGAACAAAAGTTGGAGAAGCTTTTCTGTATATGCATAATAGTGGAGAAAAATTATTTAATATGCTAATATCATTTATAGAAGATTTTTTTGATGAATGAACAGGAGCTAATAATCCACACTTGGAATTCAGCACTATAGTTTTTACTGATTCTTTTGCAAGGTAAAAAAGCTGACCACTAATTTCATCTGAAGAAAGACTATTCATTCTAAAAAATGGTCCAATATATCTCAATGTATACACCTCTCATAAAATTCTAACCTTATTCATTAATATGATATTAAACTGTGAAAGGTGAATAAAAAAATAAAGGTTAAGCCTCCTAAGCGGGATGAATTATTTAATATAGATTAACACTATATTTTGAAAGGATATGAGTAAGTTATGAAAAAATTAATTTTGGCAAGTAATAATGCACACAAGATAAAAGAAATACAAGAAATGTTAAGTGACATGAATATTCAAGTAAAAAGTTTAAAAGATGAAAATATAGATATTGATGTTGTTGAAGATGGTAAAACTTTTGAAGAAAATGCAAAGAAAAAGGCAAAAGAAATTTATGAATATTTATTAAAAAGAGGAGATAATAATTTTCTTGTTCTAGCAGATGATTCTGGGATTACAGTAGACTATTTAAATGGCGCTCCTGGAATTTATTCAGCAAGATATGCAGGGGAACATGGAAATGACAGCAAAAATAACGAAAAACTTCTTGAAAATTTAAAAGGTGTTCCCAAAGAAAAAAGAGGTGCACAATTTGTATGCCAGCTTGCACTTTTCACCAGTGAAGGTAAATATTATTCTGTAGAAGGAAAAGTAGAAGGATATATAATAGAGGAGCTGCAAGGAAAAGGCGGCTTTGGATATGATCCATTATTCTTTTATGAACCATTTAATAAAACATTTGGAGAGGTTTCAGCCGAAGCTAAAAATAGTGTAAGTCACAGAGCAGCAGCATTAAAAAAATTAAAAGAAGTTATGAAAGAAGTTATGTAGAAAGGAGAACGATTAATGTTAATTGCAGTTGTCAGTGATACCCATAGAAGTGATAAACATATAAAGCTAATAAAAAATATGATTAAAGATGCTGATGTTCTTTTACATCTTGGAGATAACATAGATGATGGAGAAGAACTTGAAAAAAGTTTTAATGGTGATACATATATTGTTGCGGGAAATTGTGATTTCACAAGGCAATATCCTAAAGACAGATTGCTTGAATTTAATAATAAAAAGGTATTTATGACTCATGGTGATTTATATGCAGTAAAGATGAGTCTTAATAGTATATACTACAAAGGTAAGGAAGTTGGAGCAGATGTTGTTGTGTTTGGGCATTCTCATATAAGTGGTATAGAAAGAACAGAAGATATAATCCTTATGAATCCAGGAAGCCCATCATTGCCAAGACTAAGCAAGGGAACAATAGGATTTATTGAAATAAAAGACAATGGTGAAATTGAAACTTATTTAGAAGAAGTTAAATAAGTTTATGGGTTTTATATATTGTACAAAAAATATTAGATTAGTTTTTATTACAAATGTACAGTATAATGGTGTATAAAAATAGCTGTACATTTGGTTTAAAACTATGATTTTAACTGGAGTTACAAGAAAAAAATAAATTTTTTAAGAAAAATTATTTAAAAAGTATTGACGAATCTATTGTGATATTGTAGAATAATCATTGTCGCTGAAAGGTAATACTTCACTTCGGGGTGTGGCGCAGATGGGAGCGCGCGTGGTTTGGGACCATGAGGTCGCAGG
>CAZLOP010000078.1:0-7164 GCA_964561205.1 uncultured Clostridium sp.
CAAACATATCATTTTGAGTTGATTGTAATAATATGCAAGATAATTCAGCTGCAGTTTCAATTCTTTTCGGTGCATTTATTGTACCATATCCAGTATTAAAACCATTCTCTAATATTTCTCTTGTTGGTATATGTAGACAGTTTACTGTCAAATTATAGCTGTCAAGATCATGATAATATAAATCACCTGTCTCATGAGCTTTGGCTAAAAACTTAGGCATAGTAGCTAATGTATTCCATTTATTTGATTCTGATGCTATTCTTAAAAGCTTAGAACTAAAATTATTACCAACATTAGCATTATCTCTGTCAGTTTCAACTCCAATGCTTCTTATAGCTTTCATTAAATCAGATTTTATCTCTCTTACTTTTGTTCTTTCCTGTCTGTAACCAGAATAAGCTATTGCTATTTCTTTAAGACCTTCTTCAGATAATGCCCTTTCAACTAAATTTTGAATTTCTTCAACTGTTATAGTTCTTTTGGCTTCCTCTTCAATGTAATTAATTACTTTCTGAACTGTATCTAAAACCTGACTTTCTTTCAAATTTAAACCGATTTCAGTCGCAGACCCCTTAATAGCCTGTGCTATTTTATCAGAGTTGAAAGTTACCTGCCTTCCATCCCTTTTTACAACATATAGCATTACTTTACCTCCAAAAACACAATATCTAGTACTAATACTGTATTATTATACTTTATTGCTTATGCTTAATCAATATGATTAATTTTTTATTTTCTTACTAAAAACATGTTATTAAGTTTAATTATATCTAAATATCTTCTTCTTATTCGCTTTTTTAACCACATAACGTATTTGACTAAAGAGAACTATTTTTTTACTTTCCATTCCTTCTGTCTTTTAATATGTTATGAATATATATTTTTAATTTGGAAAAATTAAAAATATATATTCATATTCATAGAGGTGATTTTATTTATGAAAGGCTTTATTTTAGACTCTACTTATAAAGAACATACAATTACTGATAATAATCAAAATATATCTACTACATCTTGTAATATTACATTAAATAAAACTATCAACACTTATAATTTTCCATTAAATCAAACTACCTCTTCATATATTACTCATCATAAAAATAGCAATAATTTGAATCAATATAATATTGTTGACTATTTATAATTTAACTTTTACAATAATAGTTGTGCTAGGGGAGCCTCAGAGCTGAGATTTGATTTATTCATGAACCCTTTAACCTGATCTAGTTAATTCTAGCGTAGGGAATGCAGCTTATATTTAAAATTGCATTTTTAATATAATTATTTGGTTGATGTCTGATATATAATTTATCCTCTGGTTTACCCTGTTTGCCATAGGCAGACAAGCACGTAAAAGGAGGTTTTTTTATGGAAAATTTTTTAGGATGGGGAGAACAGTTCTCTTCACTCACTCAAATTATTCCTAATATAAAGGAACAATTTATTGAAAATCCACAAAATTCATGGCTAAGTATTATAACAATAATTGGATGCATTATTCTTCTTGTTGTTTTAGTTAAGGCAAAAAAAATTGATTTTACACCACAATTAATTTCAAGAATCGGTATTGCTTTAGCTTTAGCCACAATTCTTAAAATTCTAAGATTGTATCATTTCCCTCAGGGCGGAAGCGTTACACTTGGAAGTATGGTTCCTATACTACTTATTGCTTTCATGTATGGTCCTCAGGTAGGATGTCTTACAGGGTTTATCTATGGTGTAATAACATTGATAATGGATCCTTATATTTTACATCCAGTACAAGTATTATTTGACTATCCCTTACCTTTTACTGCCTTAGGTCTTGCTGGATTTTTTAAGGGCAAAAAGTTATCTGGGAAATTATATGGAGTAGGGTTATCTGTCTTTATAAGATTCTTATGTCACTTCATATCAGGCGTTGCATTCTTTGGAGCATACGCACCAGAAGGAATGTCTCCATGGCTTTATTCATTAGCTGTAAACGGACCTATCATTGGTATTGAAGGGGTTATTTGCTTAATCATTGTATCTGTTCTTCCTGTTGAAAGAATAATTCATGCAACTGATAATGCCAATAGTATAGCTATATAATCGCATTAAAATTTGTTCTATTCCTTAATATTTATACAAATAATAATTTTATTAAGTAAGAGGTAAGAAGTAAGAGGTAAAAGATGCGGAAATTTTTCTTGCAGAAAAATATCTTAAGACATTACCTAAGCGGTAGATTTTGTGTAAACAAAATCAATGAAATAATACAATAAAAAATCTGAAAGATTTTTTTCCGAAACTCTTAGCTCTTAGTTTTTAATTCTTAGTTTAATTCGTTAAATTCTGATTTATTAAAGATAAAAAGGGCTGCTGCATTTTAGCGCAACAGCCCCTTTATATTTATTCATCCACTGATATGGCAGCAACAGGACAGCTGTCTGCTGCTTCCCTAACTTCATCTTCTGCTCCATCTGGAGCTTCATCAACAATGAAACCAGCTTTACCATCCTCTTGGATTTCAAAACATTCTGGACATATTGATGGACATAATCCACATGCAATACATGTATCTTTATCAACTTTAGCTTTCATACTATGCCTTCCTCTCTAAAAGATTTCACGTATATTATTTACTGCATAATTAATTATTATTCATATTAATTAATGTATATATCCAGCTATTTTACATTAATATAATGCTTCAAAAATCAATGAGTATAATGGATTATCCATTACGTATTCTTCCATTTTTCCATTTTCTAATGCTTCTGTAAGTTCAATATTAATAGGTAATTCACCAATTAAAGGTAAACCTATATATTCTGCATTTTCTTCAGAAGATTTCTTGCTAAATACTCTGATTTTCTTATCACAATCAGGGCAATTAATATATGCCATATTTTCTACTAATCCTCTGATTTTAACACCTATCTTTTGTGCCATAATAACTACTTTTTTAACAATCATTGAAACCATATCCTGAGGTGTTGAAACTATAACTAACTCATTCATAGGAACTTCCTGCATTACTGTTAATGCAATATCTCCAGTACCTGGTGGCATATCTATAAGAAGATAATCTAATTCACCCCAGTTTGTATCTACAAAGAGCTGTTTTAGCACTCCATTGATTATTCCACCTCTCCATATAAGAGGTTCTTCTTCAACTGGATTAACAAGATTCATAGACATAACTTTTATGCCTGCATCTGTTGTAACAGGGTCAAATCTTACTATTTCCTCATTTACTGGAACAATTCCACCTCTTTTTGTATTTACGCCTAATACTCTTGGCATAGATGGTCCAGTAATATCTGCATCTAGTACTCCCACTTTATATCCTTTTTTTGCAAGAATTACAGCCATAATTCCTGTTACTGTTGACTTTCCAACTCCTCCTTTACCACTTATAACTCCAATAACATTTTTTATTTTTCCAAATCTAGGTTGAAGCTTTATTGCTTCAGGTCCTTTACAATCCTCTTTTTTTGTTTGGCAAGTTCCCTTGCTTGGGCATGTATCACAGCTTCCCATTTTTCATCCTCCTTTTATTAATATCCTACCAATCACTAGGTTTTTCGTTTGGTTCACCAATTTCTATATCCCAGTCTTTATAATTATATTCTGCTTCAACATAATACTTTTCAACTGTTTTATCTTTTATATTTTCAACTGTAATTAATGTTTTAAATACAGTTGTACTGTATCCTCTATTTTTTACAGTAATTTTAGCATCATAATCAGAGCTGTTGCTGCTCATAATTTCAGCATTGGATAATTCCTTTTTTAAATTATTTTGAAAATTTATTAACTCAACAGAAAACATATATTTTAAACAATCTGTATCATCTGAAATATTTATTCCTACTTTTGAATTGCCAGATAAACTATCCTTTTTTGCTTTAACTACATCTAATATTGATTGATAATATATATATTCAAACTCTCTTGGCTTTCTCATAAACGAAAGATTCTGCATTATAGTGTTTTCCAATGTTTTAGGAACAATAAATGATTGTGTATCACTATAGAAATTGCCTTTGCCCTTTTCATTAGTTCCAACAATATAGTTATAAGTTGTTATCTTATCATCAATCCATACTTCAAAAACATAATCAGGATCAAGTGATGACCTTTCAGATACAACTTTTCCTTTTTTTAAAATATTATATATATCATCTATTGCAGAGGTGTCATTCACTATAAATTTAAAACCACTGTCTCTTACATTTTGAATTATTATTTTGTCCACTTTGCTTTCTTTTATGTAATCAAATTTATCATTACGCAGATTCACTTTAATTGCAGCTTCATTAAGTACATTACAGCCTGTAAAACAGCTGCTTATGGCAAATATAAGCAAGAATATTGCTGCTATTCTTTTTTTCACTTATTATTCACTCCCTTGAATATTTTTTGAATATTAAATAAGAAAAATCCAAATAATAAAGTAAATATTGAAATAAATTGTGATGTAGATAATATGCCTACTGACCCTCTTGAATCATTTCTTAAAAATTCAACTAGAAATCTTCCTACACTATATATAATCATATATAGCCCTACTACTTTCCCTGGCTTTTTTTCTTTTTTAGCATAATATAATAAAAATAATCCTAGTACAAAATCAAATGCAGATGAATATAATTGTGTTGGATGCAAATGTACACCACTCGGGGCTAATGAGCCTTCTGGAAAAACAACCCCTAAAGGCGAATCAGTTTCAGCTCCATAACAGCATCCTGCTAAAAAGCATCCTATTCTTCCAAAACCTTGAGCAATGGCAACTCCTGGTATAACCAAATCCAATAAATCCAGCGGGTTCCATTTCTTTTTTCTGCAATATAAGTAAATTACTGCTGCTCCTCCCATTATTGCACCATATACTACAAATCCATATCCAAAATTCTTTAGTATACTTGGATTATTAAGAATATTCTTTAATTCTGTTATTATAAATAACATTTTTCCACCTAATATTCCGCCAATAACAGTAAATATAATTAAATTCATAACAGAGTCTTCATCATAACCTTTTTTCTTTGCCCTATTTATTAATAATGCTGATGCTACAAATATTCCTATTGCAATCATCAGACCATAGCTTCTAATTTTTATCCCAAATATTTCAAATAGCGTTATCCTCATTAATTTCCTCCTCTAAATTAAATAAGTACCAAGAAAGCCTTAAAATAAAGCCTTTCTTGGCACTTAAAATTATAATACTATTATTAATTATTGGCAAACTTTATTATTTAAGCAATTTCCACACTTTCAATTATTCGGTCACAAACTTTTTCTATGTCTTCTTTATAGCATTTATCTTTTACATTAAACAATACTTTTATAATTTTGCCATTTTCCATTTCAATATAATAGCATCTATTTATATATGAATTTCCACCTCTTATTTCTGTGCTATAAGTAGATAAATATACTTTATTATTTTTATCAGAATATGATATTATATTTAAATTATTATAACTAAGGGTCTGATTTTCACTATCCTTATATATAAATTTATGAATATCACCATGTTTATTTAAAACATATAGTGAACCTGTTAATGAATTATTATTTGAAAAACAAAACATATCCAAATATTGGTCTTTATTTTTTGTTACTTCCCATTCTTCTGGTAATAAAATCATATAATTATTCTCACTAAAACTATATTTCTCAAAACCTTTTATGTCATTATACTTTAAAACCAGATTATCAAATTTCTCTGAAAAAAAGATTTGTGTTACTGATAACATAAGCATTAGTGATACTAATACACTTGTAATAAATACCTGCTTTTTATTCATAACTATTTTTTCATTGGTACTACAATTGAAGAATTTTTAAAATCGTAAAACATAAACCAATACCCCTGACTTCTGCTATTATTGTTAGTCCATGTCACAAAACCTGTTTTTCCGCCATATGGTTGTTCTTCTTTATCCTTAGATCCTGGAATTCCATATATAATATATTTCATTTCACCTTTCTCATCACATTTATATCCTAATAAAAAATGATTATTTTTACTAATGTAAGGGTAATAATTAATCATAGGATAATAAGCTAATGTATATTTGTTATAATCAGACTCATCGCATAAATCATTTATACTATCCACATTAACTCTATACCATTTACAATTATTAATATCCTTAAAACTTTGATTATAAGGCTCAAAATCTTTAGCTATGTTTTCAAAATAACTTCTTTCATTATCTGACATTCCAATATAATCAGTACTATTAAACTTATCAATCTCCTGTTCATATTTATCAAAATCAGGTATTTCTAAGTCAAGCTTAGTATTTTCTTCCACTCTTTTACTGCAGACCTTAACTTTTTCCTTATCTAATTTAAATTTTCTCCATTCACACTTCTTATCATCCATTTTTATTTTTATAAAACCATATACTTCATAATCATAACTCATATCTTTAATGTCTAAATTTATGCCATGTGTGCAATATTCCATATTAGACCACATTTTATGAACTATTTCTTCTATGTCATATTTTTTACATACATCTTTTTTTTCTTCTTTATCTTTATCACATTTTTTAGTTTCTTCTTTTTTTACTTTATCACAATGTTCTTTTTCTTTACTCTTATCTTTATCTTTGCATTTATTTCTTTCGTCCTCAGATAAAATAACTTCTTCAACTTTCTTTTCTATTGGAGTTACTGATATGTTCTCTTTATTTTCAGAATCTGTATTGATTCTTTGTTCTGACTTAACAATATTTTCAACTTTTATTAGTTTGAATTTCCTCCAGTTTTCAGCAGGTTCTTCTCCATTCATAAAACCATGCATTATAAACTCTGCTCCATCACCTGAATTTTTACATATGGCAGCTCCTGAAATTTTTTCATAAGATATGCCTAATCCAGCAATATTGTTAACATAGTATTCTTTACTTGTATCAGCTTTTCCTGAATCATTTATAACTAGTGGTCCTAAATCAATAAGTTCTTTACAGTCTCGTCTGCAGCATATAAGAACCATTGAATATTTATCATCTGCTTTTAAATTCTGGGCATAAAAGGATATTTTGCATTTATCCCCCTTTGCTTCAACTTTAGCATATCCGGATAATACTTTATCATTAGCAGAATGACCTCTTTCATCTTCCTGTAATATTATAAAATTTCTATACAATTTACTATGTCCCAAAGTAATATTTCCTC
>CAZLOP010000079.1:0-7089 GCA_964561205.1 uncultured Clostridium sp.
GATTCTATAGGAAAATTATGCGCTGATAAATTTGATAGAATAATAATAAAAGAGTATTTAGATAAAAGAGGAAGAAAAGAAGGAGAAGTAGCTGAGTTATTATATACATCAATTACTTCTGTTAATAGAAAAATAATGCCTCAAATATGTTTAAATGAAACACAAGCATTAGAACATGCTATAAATATTAGTGAAAAAAATGATGTTATTATTGTGTTTTTTGAAAAAATAGAGCCATTATTGGATGTTATTAATAATTTGAAAATTGACAATAACATAGAATTAAAATATAACATAAATAGCATATAAATCAATAATGAGAATTAGACAGGATTTTTTTACTATGGTACAATTAAGAAAAATCTTAAGTGGGAAGGAAAAATCTGGTGATGAAAGTAAAAGCATATGCAAAGATAAATATGTCTTTAGACGTTATCGGTGAAAGGGAAGATGGATATCATTTGCTAAAAATGATAATGCAGACTATAGATTTATATGATGTGATAGAAATTAAAAAAATAGAATGTGGAATAAAATTAGAATGTGATAAGCATTATGTTCCTACTGACGAAAAAAATATAGCATATAAAGCAGCAGTGTTATTTAAAGAAAAATATGGAATACAGGATGGTGTATATATTAACATAACAAAAAATATCCCTGTATGTGCCGGACTTGCTGGAGGAAGTACTGATGCAGCTGCAGTTTTAAAAGTTATGAATAATATTTTTAACATAAATGTAAGTGATGATGAATTGAAAGAATTGGCAGTTAAATTAGGAGCAGATGTTCCTTATTGTATTAATGGAGGAACTGCATTATGTGAAGGAATAGGTGAAAAAATTACTCAGTTAAAACCATTTAAAGATAAAATATTAGTACTTATTAAACCTGGTTTTGGCATATCAACAAAGGAAGTATATAAAGAATTTAATTTGGAAAAGGTCTTTTTTCATCCAGATACAGAAAAATTAATTAAGGCAATAGAAAAAGATGATTTATATTTTGTATCAAAAAATATGAAAAATCTTTTGGAAAATGTAAGTGTGAAGAAAAATAAGACTATAATGCATATAAAAGAAGATATGAAAAGAATGAATTGTATTGGAACTATGATGAGTGGCAGCGGACCTACAGTTTTTGCTTTTTTTGATGATATGTTTAAAGCTCAAAGATGCTATGATGTTATGAAAAAAAAATATAATGATGTGTTTATTACTAGAACTATATAAATGTATAAAATACCTCCTTGTGGTAATAATTAAAATTACAAGGGGGTTTTGTTATGAAAAAAATTTATTTGATTTTATGTTTAATTGTTTTTGGGAATTTATTATTTGGGTGTAATCCACGTAAAGAAAGTGTATTAATTGATGAAGGAGCTTATTGTAAGCAAGAAGTACTTAATTATAATGATGTAAAAGATTCTTTAATAAGGTTTCATGTTATTGCAAACAGCGATACAGATGAAGATCAAAAACTAAAATTAAAAGTAAGGGATGAGGTTTTGAATTATTTATATCCCTATATGAGTGAATCAAAATGTTTATGTGAAACAAGAGATATTTTAAATAATAACTTAAATGCAGTTGAGGAAATTGCAGATAAAGTAATTAAACAGAATAATTATGATTATGATGTACAGGTATTTTTAAAAAGAATGAATTTCCCTCAAAAGGAATATGGGAATCTTATTCTTCCGCAAGGAAATTATGAAGCGTTTGAAATAGTAATAGGAAGTGGTAGAGGTCATAATTGGTGGTGTGTAATGTTTCCTCCATTATGTTTTGTTGATGAATCGTATGCAGTAGTTGAATATGATAAAACTAAAGAATCCATTAAATCAGATAATAATCAGAAGGAAGAAAAGGAAGATAATAATAAAATAGAATATAAATTTAAAATATTAGAAATATTTAATCATTTATCATAAATCTAATATTGGATTATAATATAAACATTGAATTTTTACAGAACATATTATATTCTAATAATATTAGAAAAAATACAGGGGGATTATGATGACAAGAGCATTAGCGATGATATCAGGCGGATTAGATAGTATTCTAGCTGCAAAATTAATAAAAGATCAAGGAATTGAAGTTATAGGAATATGTTTTAAATCATATTTTTTTAATGAAAATAATGCAAAAAGAATGACCAAACAAATAGATATACCATTAGAAGTAGTTGATTTTTCTAAGGAACACTTTAAGATGGTTAAAAATCCTAGTCATGGCTGGGGAAAAAATATGAATCCATGCATAGATTGTCATGCAATGATGATGAGATATAGTGGAGAATTATTAAAGAAATTTGATGCTGATTTTATAATAACAGGTGAAGTTTTAAATCAAAGACCAATGTCTCAAAATAAGAGTGCTTTAAATGTTGTAAAAAAACAATCTGGCTTTAGTGATAAAATCTTGAGACCGCTTTGCGCACAAAATTTAGAACCAACGCCTATGGAAATTAATGGTTTAGTGGACAGAGAAAAATTATTAAAGATTAGCGGAAGAAGTAGAAAGATACAAATGAAGTTAGCTGCTAAATGGGGAATAAAAGATTACCCATCACCAGCTGGGGGATGCAAATTAACAGAACCTAATTATGCAGTAAGATTAAAAGAACTTGTTGACAGAAAAAATGCAATAGAAGAAAGAGATATAGCATTATTAAGTATAGGAAGACATTTTGTAACTGACAATAAAGTGAAAATAATAGTAACTAGAACAGCTGAAGAAGGAAATCAAATAAAACCATTATTAGGAAAGCAGGATATTATGTTTTTAACTGCGAAATATAATGGAGCAATGGTAATTGTACCTGGAAATCAGGAATTAAAAGAAGAAGATATAATCACTGCATGTAAAATTACAGTAAGATATAGTAAAGGCAAAGATGAAAATAAAGTTGAAGTTAAATTTGGTAAAGTAGATACTGATTTTAAAGAACATAGATTTGTTGAAAGTATAGAACAGGAACTTTTAGACAGATACAATGTTAATTAGTGGAGGATGCTTATGAAAAAGAGTAAAGCTATTGTAACTGTAAATAGTTTTGCAGTTGAAGATAAACGAAGTCAAATTGAAATTGTTAGTGTTGGAACTTTTGAAGAACGTGATGGAAAATACATACTTGAATATGATGAAACTGAGATTTCTGGCATGGAAGGCACTAAAACAACTATAATAATTCAAAAGGATTCATTCTCACTAATACGTAAGGGAACAACAGAAACTAATATGGAATTTAAAATTAATAAAGAAAATATTGCTTTATATAAAACCCCTTATGGAATAATAGACATGAAAACTTTCACTAAAAAGTTAAAAATAGATATTAATGAAAAAGGTGGAATAATAGATACATTATATACTATTATAATGGAAAATCAACAAAATTATGACACTAAGTTATTTATGAAAATATGTGTGGGTGATAAACAAATTAAAGAATAGTATATTATATAAGAGAGAGGAAACTCTCTTTTTTTGTTTAAAAATATAATGTATGGGAATAATTAAATATAAGGAGGAATAAAGTTGAATCGTTTACGATATGTAAAAATAATTGAAATATTAATTAATTATTATGATATTGATGAAAAAGAATTAATTAAAATACTACAAATAAAAGAGAATAGATATATGCTGTTATTGATTTTAAAAAATTATAACTGCCTTCTTATAGAAAATATAAAAAAACTTTTAAAATTAAAAAATAATAGAAGTGTACTTAATAATCTAAGCAAAGCAGAAGAAAAATTATTAATAAATAAGGAATTTAGAGAAAATTATTTTGAACTTGAAGAATTAATAGAAAAAAAACATAAAGTAAATTTATAAAAAGACTGGATATTAAAATAAATATGTGATAAGATTCTATTTATGTTATTAATTAAGCACAAATAACCCCATATTATACGGGGTAATTTATATGATATCATAGAGTATTAAAAAAGTAAATAGTTTTTTATAAAAAATCTGGGAGGAAAGAAATGAGTAATACAAAGTATATTTTTGTTACAGGTGGAGTTGTATCTGGTCTTGGTAAAGGAATAACAGCAGCGTCTTTAGGGAGATTATTAAAAAACAGAGGACTGAAGATATCAATACAAAAATTTGATCCCTATCTTAATGTTGATCCTGGAACAATGAGTCCTTATCAACATGGTGAAGTTTTTGTAACAGATGATGGAGCAGAAACAGATCTTGATCTTGGACATTATGAAAGATTTATAGATGAAGGCTTAAGCAGAAACTCTAATGTTACAACAGGAAGAATCTATAGTTCAGTTATTGAAAAAGAAAGAAGAGGAGAATATCTTGGAGGTACTGTACAAGTAATTCCTCATATAACAAATGAAATAAAGGAAAAAGTATATCAAATAGCTAAAGAAAGAGATTTAGACATAGTTATAACTGAAATAGGTGGTACAGTAGGAGATATTGAATCACAACCATTTCTTGAAGCAATAAGACAAATTAAGAGTGAAGTCGGTGCAGAAAATACTTGCTATATTCATGTTACATTAGTTCCATATCTTAGAAAAGGTGGAGAATTAAAAACAAAACCTACTCAGCATTCAGTAAAAGAATTAAGAACAATAGGAATTCAACCAGATATTATAGTATGTAGAACAGAAAAAGAATTAAGTGATGATATTAAAGCTAAAATAGGTTTATTCTGTAATATAGAAGGCAAATCAGTAATTCAGAATCTTGATGCAGATCACTTATATGAAGTGCCATTAATGCTTCATGATGAAGGGTTAGATAATTTAGTATGTGAAAAACTAAATTTAGGATGCAGAGATATAGATAATTCTGAATGGATTAATATGGTTAACAGAATTAAAAATTTAAAAGATAATGTTGAAATTGCTTTAGTTGGTAAATATGTAGAATTACATGATGCATATATTTCAGTAGTTGAAGCATTAAGCCATGGTGGATATGCTAATAATTCAAAAGTAAAAATAAGATGGGTAAATGCTGAAGCTGTTGAGACAGGTGATGTAAATAAACTTCTTAAAGGAGTCGATGGAATTCTTGTTCCAGGAGGATTTGGAGATAGAGGAATAGAAGGAAAGATTACTGCTATAAAATATGCAAGAGAAAATAAAATACCATTTTTAGGAATATGTTTAGGAATGCAATGTGCAGTTATTGAATATGCAAGAAATATTTTGGGTTTTGAAGGTGCCAATAGCTCAGAAATTAATCCAAATACTAAATATCCAGTTATAGATCTTATGAATGATCAAAAAGATATAGAAAATTTAGGTGGAACTATGAGACTTGGCCAATATCCTTGCAGATTACAGCATGATACAAATTCATATGAAGTATATAAAGCAGATAACATAAATGAAAGACACAGACATAGATATGAATTTAATAATTCATATAGAATAAAAATACAAGAAGCAGGTATGAAGATAGCTGGAACAAGTCCAGATAATAGATTAGTTGAAATTGTTGAAGTTCCAGAACATCCTTGGTATGTTGCAGTACAATTTCATCCAGAATTAAAATCAAGACCAAACAAACCACATCCTTTATTTATTGGTTTTATAGAAGCAGCTTTAAAAAAGAATAAAGGGATATAAATTACATATGTAAGATAAAAATAATTTGTGCTAATCAAAATATTAATATATAATAATTCTGCAATAGTTAAAATTAATATGTATGCTTTATTAATAGTTTATTAATAAAGCATACCAATATTGTTTTCTAATATGTAAATATCATTTCTATACTTTCTGATTTAAATTCCATTAATAAAATTTATAAATGATTTTAATATAAAAGTAAATTACATTTGGAGGTGTAATAGTGGCACACAAAGAAGAATATTCAATTATGAAATTGACTGAATTAAAAGAGGTTGCCAAAAATCTAAAGATAAAGAATATATCAAAGTTAAAAAAGGATGAACTAATAGAAGAAATATTAAAAGTATCACCTAATACTTTTAAAAAAGAAGATGTTGTTTTAAGAGAAAAAATTTCACCTAAAACTTCTGAAGTATCTGAACCTGTAAATAAAGACAATTCTGAAAAGCATATTATGAGTAAAAAAGAAGAATTAAAAGAAATTGTTAATGAATCAGTAAATGGAATTTTAGAAATACAGGAAAATAATAATTTTGGTTTTTTAAGATGTAAAAATTATCTTACAAGCAGTGATGACGTATATGTGTCTCCATCACAAATAAGAAGATTTAATTTAAGAACTGGTGATGAAGTTAGAGGAAAAGTAAGAGATGCTAAAGAAAATGAAAAGTTTAAAGCTTTATTGTTTGTAGAAAGTGTAAATGGTGATAGACCAGAAAAAGCAATTGGAAGAAAAAATTTTGAAAATCTTACTCCGATTTATCCAAAAGAAAGAATAAGACTTGAAGGCAATGGTAACAATGAATTATCATCAAGACTTATGGATATAATATGTCCCATAGGAAAGGGGCAGAGAGGTGTGATTGTAGCTCCTCCTAAAGCTGGTAAAACAACTTTGCTAAAGAAGATAGCTCAGAATATTTCTAAAAACTATCCAGATATAAAACTTATTGTATTATTAATTGATGAAAGACCAGAAGAAGTAACGGATATGATGAGATCTATTAACGGAGATGTTGTTTATTCTACATTTGATGAAGAACCTCAAAATCATGCGAAAGTATCAAGAATGGTTTTAGAAAGAGCAAAAAGAATGGTTGAGCAGGGAAAAGATGTAGTAATTTTAATGGATAGTATAACAAGATTATCAAGAGCATATAATTTAACAGTAACTCCAACGGGAAGAACATTATCAGGTGGTCTTGATCCTGGAGCATTAATAATGCCTAAAAAATTCTTTGGAGCTGCAAGAAATATAGAAGAAGGAGGCAGTTTAACAATACTCGCAACTGCACTTATTGAAACTGGATCAAGAATGGATGATATGATTTTTGAAGAATTCAAAGGTACTGGTAATATGGAAGTTCATCTTGATAGAAGACTTCAGGAAAGAAGAATTTTTCCAGCAATTGATATATACAAATCAGGAACAAGAAAAGAAGATTTAATTTTAAGCAAAGAAGAAA
>CAZLOP010000080.1:0-7021 GCA_964561205.1 uncultured Clostridium sp.
GTAAAAATGAAAGAAAATGATGGAAGCTTTACACAAGCAAGACAATATACATTATCTACAGATTACAGAAAGGATTATTACAGAGTGAGTATAAAAAGACAAGAAGATGGTTTCTTAAGTAAAAAATTATGTGATGAAGTAAAAGAAGGTGATACTTTATATATAACTGCTCCAATTGGAAAATTCGTACTTAAGGATAGTGAAAAACCTCTTGTACTTATTAGTGGAGGAATTGGAATAACACCAATGCTTGCAATGGCATATGCTGCAAGAAATACAAAAAGAAAAATTTATTTAGTTTATAGTATTAGAAACTCACATAATAATGCATTAGAAAATGAAGTTAGAAAACTGCAGGAAGAAAATAAAAATATTAATGTAGCAATAATTTATACTAGACCAACAGATAATGATAAAAAAGAAAACAAATATGATAAAGAAGGAAGAATAGACTTAGATTATTTAAAAGAGAATTTTCCTAAAGACGGAGATTATTATTTCTGTGGACCATTCCCATTTATGAAATCATTATATAAAAATCTTATTGAAATGGGAATTGATAATAAAAATATAAATTATGAATTATTTGGTGCAGGTTCAGAAAAAATTGATGAGTAAAAATTGACAATATGAGATTGTCAATATACAATCACTAAGTGTGCTTAAGAAATAGACAAAAGAAAAGAGGAAAAGATATGTTTAAAATAACTAAAGATGAAAATTTAAATTATAAAAATCTTGTTAATGGAAAATGGATTGCTAGTAGCAGTAACAAATATATAGATATAAAGTCACCAATTGATAATTCACTAGTAGGAAGAGTTCCATCAATGACTCAAAATGAAGTAGATGAAGCTATAAAAACTGCAAAGTCAGCCCAAAAAGAGTGGAAAAAAATAAGCATGGATGAAAAAGCTAAAATTTTAAGCAGAGCTGCTGATCTTTTAGAAAAGCATGCAGAAGAAATGGCAGATGTAATGATAAAAGAAATTGCAAAAGATAGAAAGTCGGCAGTATCAGAAATTGTAAGAACAGCAGATCTTATTAGATTTACAATAAGCAGTGCAAAAACTTTAGTAGGAGAAAGCATAACAGGAGATTCTTTCCCAGGATATAAAAATAATAAAATTACTATAGTAAATCGTGATCCTCTTGGAGTAGTGCTTGCAATATCACCATTTAATTATCCAATTAATCTTGCAGCTTCAAAAATTGCACCAGCATTAATTATGGGAAATAGTGTAATTCTTAAACCAGCAACTCAAGGAAGTATATGTGGTCTGCATCTTGCTAGAGTATTTGAAGAAGCAGGAGTGCCAGCTGGAGTAATTAATACAATTACTGGACGTGGAAGTGAAATTGGAGATTATGTAACAACACATAAGGATATTGATTTTATTAACTTTACTGGGAGTACAGGAGTTGGAGAAAAAATTGCGTCTATTACTAAAGGTGTACCATTACTTATGGAACTTGGAGGTAAAGATGCAGCAATAGTTTTAGAAGATGCGGATTTAGATATGACAGCATCAAATATAATAAGTGGAGCTTTCTCTTATTCTGCTCAAAGATGTACTGCAATAAAAAGAGTTCTTGTAGTAGAAAGTATAGCTGATCAATTAGTAGAAAAATTAAAAGAAAAAATGTCTTCATTAAGAGTTGTAAATCCATTAAAAGAAGATGGAGAAATAGTACCTCTTATAAATAAACAAAGTGCAGATTATGTTTATGATCTTATTGAAGATGCTAAATCAAAAGGTGCAGAACTTTTATTTGGAGGTGAAAGAGAAGGAAACTTAATCTATCCAACTTTATTTGATAAAGTAACAACTTATATGAGAATTGCCTGGGAAGAACCATTTGGACCTGTTTTACCTATAATTAGAGTAAAAGATAAAGATGAAGCTGTAAAGATGGCTAATGAATCAGAATATGGTCTTCAAAGTGCTGTATTTACACAAGATATAGATAAGGCTTTTGATGTAGCTGAAAAACTTGAAGTAGGAACAGTTCAAATTAATAATAAGACTGAAAGAGGTCCAGATCATTTTCCATTCCTTGGAGTAAAAAAATCAGGAATAGGAGTGCAGGGAATAAGATATTCTCTAGAATCTATGTCAAGAATCAAAGGTATAGTTCTCAATTTAAGATAAGATTTTTTTTAAAAGAATTTGTTAGATACTTATATCTGACAAATTCTCTTTTAACCATATAAAAATAAATAGAGCCATGGCAGTATAAGTCTGCCATGACTCTATTTGTTTTTTATAATGAATATAATTCGATTTTTTATAAATTCTAATGCATTATTTAATAATTTTTGAGAATCAATATTATTATCTAATATAGTTTCAGGACTGTTAGCATTTAAATTAATTATCTCAAAGTTTGATTTGGCTAGAGTATTATTGGGATTAAAGATAAAAAATATATTTAAAAATAATAGTGCTGTAATTACAATAATTACTTTATTAAATAATTTCATAAAACAGTCCTCCTCTAAAAATGAATTATAATTTTATATTCGAATAAATTGATAAAAAATTTACAATTATTCTAAATTTAGTTTGCTTTTTAATATATAGTGAGTAGTAATATATAGAATTACAAACCAAGCCATATTGATTAAGAAGAAGCAGGTACCAAAAATATGTGTACATATTATTGGTGAATTACTTAATAATCTTTCAAATATTAAATTAAATGATGTCAAACGGAAACATATACTGGCAGCAGTTGTCATAATAATAGTCATAGCTGTGCTTATTGCCAGATAAGCTGCAAATGATCCTAGAATTTTTATTTTAGGTAACATATGGCCTAAAGATATTGAAGTATAAATAAGAATAATATTTAAAGCAATTTGAGAAATACCACTTAAAACAAATTCTAATAAGATTAATGGTACATTAAATCCATACGCATTAAAAGCAGAACCTAGCAGGTTAAATATATCTGAAATAAAATTTGAAAAACTAATGTTATTTGAAGCAATAATTAAAATTGAAATAGCAGCTATAACAGCACTTAAACAGCACCATGCAATGGATGTAATAATTTTTGAAACAATATTTGAATGTATTGAAACTGGAAGAGTATTCATTAAATAGCCTTCATCGCCTAAAAGATTTTTATAAAATCTATAGACTATAATTAATATGGTAGCAACTGCAGTTGCAGCCATAGTAGCGCCATATAAAAATATAGATAGAGCATTAAATAATCCAGATAATACACCAAGGTTTAAATTTATATTACCAGATAATAAACTAAAGTTTGAATTTATATTATTAACAACAAATATTCTAATAACTAAGGCTAAAATTAGAAGAGCACCATATAGTGGAATAATACTTCTGCCAGTTGCTTTGAATTCATATTTTAATAATTTTCTTAACATTTAAATACCTCCCTGAATAAAGTATCTACACTTTTTCCTTCTTCTTCTCTGATTTCATCAACAGATTTTTGAAGTTTAATTTCACCATATGATATAAAGACTACTTCATCTAAAATTCTTTCTACGTCTGAAATAAGGTGTGTAGATATTATAATTGTTGCATCTCTATTATAATTGGAAATTATAGTGCTTAAAATATAATCTCTTGCAGCAGGATCAACTCCTGCTATTGGTTCATCTAAAAGATATAAATCAGCATCTCTGCTCATTACCATAATAAGCTGTACTTTTTCCTTAGTACCCTTAGATAATGTTTTTAATTTACTATTGCTGTCTATATTTAATTTAGAAAGCATATCATATGCTTTTTCAGAATTAAAATCATCATAAAAATCAGAGAAAAAGTTTATTATATCATTTACTGTCATCCAGTTATTTAAATAAGTTCTTTCAGGAAGATATGAAACTATTTTTTTTGTTTCAATTCCTGGGGCTTTTCCATCTATTAAGATTTCACCATTTGTAGGAGTTAAAAGACCATTTGCAAGTTTTATAAGAGTACTTTTGCCACTTCCATTAGGTCCGAGAAGTCCCACTATTTTTCCACGTGGAATTTTTAATGTAATTCCTTTTAAAGCTTGCTTTTTTATGAATGTTTTAACTAGATTGTTACATTCTAAAATAGGTGAATTAGTAATATCCATGAATTAATTCATCTCCTCATCTATAATATTTTTTAAAAGATTAATAGTATCAGTTTTGGTAAAACCAATTTTCTGCATATTATATAAGAATTGTTTAATTTGTTCTTTAGCAAGATTCTTTTTCATATCATTAATCATAGTAATATCCTCCGTAATAAATCTCCCACTTGTACGCTGACTATAAACTAAATTTATTCTTTCAAGTTCAGACAATGCTTTCTGCATAGTATTAGGATTAACAGAAGCTTCTGCGGCTAAATCTCTGACCGATGGAAGTTTTTCGCCAGCTTTATATATGCCGCAGATTATTTTCAATTTTATTTGTTCCATTATCTGAGTATATATAGGTCTGTCATCTGTAAATTGCCAAGCCATAATTTCACTTCCTCTGTATTATATTATTGTATTAATCGCTTAGTACAATAATATAATAGTACTACCAGAAAATTTTGTCAATATAGATTTAAAAAAATTCTAATAAAATTCTAATAAAATTGTAAAAGGCAGATTTTAAAGTTACTTTTTATTAAGAAGTATAGTAATATATTAGATATGAAATTACTATTTAGGAGGAAAAGATATGTTAAAAATAACAGATACAAAAAATGCACCAGCAGCTATAGGTCCTTATTCACAAGCAGTTGCTTTAGGAGATATTTTATTTACTTCAGGACAGATAGCATTAAACCCTGAAAATGGTCAAGTAGTTGGAACAACAATTGAAGAACAGACTGAACAGGTTATGAAAAACATAGGAGAAATACTCAAAGCTAATAATATAGGCTTTGAAAATACAGTAAAAACTACATGTTTCTTAGCAGATATAAATGATTTTGCTAAGTTTAATGAAATATATGGAAAGTATTTCACAAGTAAACCTGCACGTTCATGTGTTGCTGTTAAGGAGCTGCCTAAAAATGTATTATGTGAAGTTGAAGTAATTGCTTCATTAAATTTATAATGAATACTTTTTTTGTCATGGTTAATAATATATTTGAAAGTTTATTATTAAGGAGAAGTTAAGATGGCAAAAGCAGGAATGAGAAGACCAGATGTCAGTGATCCTCATGGAACTGAGAGTAATCAAAAAATGCATAAGTATAAAAATGATGTAAAAAATGTTCCAGTAGAAATTAGTGGAAAAGCTAAAACAGGAAACAAAAAGGCATAAATTACATAAAAAAGAAACTGTTTTTATTGAAGCAGTTTCTTTTTTTATACATGAGAGGCAGTCATATTAAAATATTTATCACTCTTAGTTTTTAGTTCTTACTTAATATTGTTAAATTCTGATTTACAGGATAGAAAAAGAAGCTGCCACAAATTAGTGCGACAGCCTTATAGTTTTATGGTAAAATAATTAAGATAATAACTAAAAAAGGAGAAGAGTATGTATATTATAAATTTTATCAGAGGATTTTGTATGGCACTTGCAGATAGTGTACCAGGTGTTTCAGGAGGGACAATAGCTTTTATTTTGGGCTTCTATGATAAATTTATTGGTTCACTTGATGACTTACTAACAGGAAATAAGGAAAAGAAGATAAATGCTTTAAAATTTCTTATAAAAATAGGTATTGGATGGATTTGTGGTTTTGTTTTAGCAATTTTATTTTTAAGCAGAATATTTTCAACTCACATTTATTGGGTAAGTTCAATATTTATAGGTTTTATACTTTTTGCGTTACCAATAATAATAAATGAAGAAAAAGAAAATCTTAAAGGAAAATATTTTAATTTGTTTTATACATTAATTGGTATAGTCATTGTCGCATTAATTACCTACTTCAATCCATCTAATGGTCAGGGAATAAATATATCAGTAGAAAAGCTCTCAATAGGAATGATAATTTATGTTTTTATATGTGGAATGATAGCTATAAGTGCAATGGTTTTACCAGGAATATCAGGTTCAACTTTACTTTTAATATTTGGCTTATATGCACCTATAGTAAATGCGGTTAAAGAAGTATTATGTTTTAATTTTAAATATTTTCCTGTAACATTTATTTTTGGCATGGGTGTTCTTAGTGGAATAGTGTCAGTAATAAAATTAGTAAGAATTGCACTAGAAAGATTTAGAAGCCAGACAGTATATTGTATTATAGGACTTATGCTTGGATCAATATATGCTGTATTTATGGGACCAACATCTTTAGAAATTCCACAGCCAGCAATGAATTTTTCGACATTTAGTTTTATATTTTTCATAATAGGCGGAGTGTTTATAATTGGATTACAATTCCTTAAAAGATTTTTTGACAAAAAGTGAAAAATATAGAATAATATAATTATATAGTATATTGCTTTTAAATTAACATAAATGAGTAAAATGGTTTGGATTACCATTGTTAATGATTATGTGGATTTTATTAATATTATATTTATAATGATGGGTGAGGTTGTATGAATAAGAGTACAAAAATGATTGAATTTAATGAATTGAAACCAGGGATGGTAGTTGCTAAAGATATTTCACAAAATGGACGTATTTTATTAAGAAAAGGATATTCGGTAACTAATACAGAAATTCAAAAATTAAAGAAGACTCTCTTTTTAGAAAAAATTGCAATATACGATGAAAACGTTGAAGAAGAGAACAGAATAGCTAAAAAGAAAAAAGAAGAGTATAAACAGGTTGAAGAAGAATTTTCTGAAATGACTGTAAGGCTGCAAAGAACATTTAGAATTCTTAATGGAGATGGTAGATCAACTTTAAATGAATTAAGAGAATTTTCTTCAAGAATTCAAGAGGAATTAAAACCAAGCAGTATGGTAATAAAAAATATTGTACTGCAAGGAAGTGGCACAGACACTATTTATAGACATGGAGTTAATGTTGCTGCATTAAGTGCACTTATTGGAAAATGGATAGGTATAGATAAGAATGAAATGAACAATCTTATTTATTCAGCTA
>CAZLOP010000081.1:0-6988 GCA_964561205.1 uncultured Clostridium sp.
AAATATGTAAAAAATATAATTTAGACTATATAGCAGCTGCACGAGGTGGTCTTCTACACGACTATTATCTATATGACTGGCATACACACTATAAAGATACAGGACTCCGTTTTCATGGATTTACGCATCCTAAAACTGCATTAAAAAATGCATTATTATATTTTGAATTAACCCCTCTGGAAAAAGATATTATTATTCATCACATGTGGCCTTTAACATTAATTCCGCCAAAATCATATGAAGCATTTATAATAACATTTGTTGATAAATATTGTAGTTTCTTAGAATTTATATCTTCTAAAAAGCTATTTAAAAAGAGCTATCGCAAATTAATGTAACAGCCCTTTCTTTATTCTACTACTTAATTTCATTAAGACACTCTGTGAAACATAAAATATGCAGCACCTAATGCACTATTAATCATTGTTACTAATAAAAATACACAACATAAAACCAAACCTATAATATTTAATTTTCTATTTTGTGTTTTTAAATTCATACTTGATAATACTATCCCAACTATAGCTACTGGAAAACCTATAAATGGTATAAACCATGCTATTATTGACACAAGTCCCAAAATAAAACCAGCTATATTCCCTTTAGGCAAAGTATTGTTTTCTAAGGTTACATCATTTTGTATTTTGGTGCCACATTTGCTGCAAAAAGTACTGTTATCAGCAATTTGCGAATTACAATTATTACAAATCATTATTTCTCTCTCCTTTATCTTTACATATATTATAAAAAGCACGTCATTTTGTACTTCTGTTAACAAACTCTGATTTTAACTTTGAATATATAATTTTCTGACTACTATAAAGACTATAATATCCTGATAACATATAACTAACTCCACATGCAGCAGCAAATAAAATAATCCCTTGTGATCCAAATAGCTCTATGCTTAAAATAATAGAGCTTATTAATGTATTAACAACGCCACAAAATAAAGCTATAATTCCTACAGCAGCACCAAACCCTGGATCTATTCCTATTAATTTTGCTATAACACATCCAAATGTTGCTCCTACAAAAAAAGTCGGCACTATTTCTCCACCTTTATAACCCACTCCAATAGTTATTGATGTAAATATTATCTTTAATACAAACGCCTCATATTTGGCATGACCATTAATTGCATCTGCAATTATATCCATTCCTGCTCCATTATAGTCATTGCATCTTACAACTAATGTCAGTCCAACTATAGCAAGCCCACCTATGACTATTCTTAAATAATCATTTTTTATCTTTTCCTTTGCAATTTTTGCACTCTTATGTAATGCCCCACAAAAAATCACACTGACTCCTGCACATAAAGCCCCTAAAACAGCCACTTTAATTATATTTTCAAAGGATATCTGGGGAATAAACTTTAATTCATACCTTACTGGGGCTAGTCCAAATAAAAAGGATATTTTATAAGCTACAAATGCAGCGGTAATACACGGCACAAAATTAGAGTAATAAAAAATCCCTATGCTTATAACTTCCATAGCAAAAAAAGCAGCTGTAAGTGGAGTACCAAATAGAGCAGAGAACACAGCACTCATTCCACATAATGTAATACAATGCATATCTGTTTCATCAAGTTTTAATAATTTCCCAATTTGAGAACCTATACTTCCTCCCAATTGAAGAGCTGCCCCTTCTCTTCCAGCTGATCCGCCTCCAAGATGTGTAAGTACTGTACTAATAAATATTAAAGGCCCCATGGCTAAAGGCACTTTTCCATCAGTACGTACAGAATCAATTACCATATTTGTGTCTATACCATTACTACACTTTAGTATTTTATATAACCACACTATAATTATACCATATATTGGCATGAAATATATACTATATTTATGTAATTCTCTATAACCAGTTGCATATTGTACACTTGTATGAAAAAGGCTTCCTACTATTCCTCCACACACTCCTATTAATCCAGCAATTAAAATCCATTTAAAAAATGTATATATGTACTTTTGTATAGATTTTATTTTTATCATTATATGTAACAATTCTACTCCTCCTTTGTTAATTATAAATTAGTGGTATTTATTTATATAATTTTTTTATTAAGCAGACACTTTATAAATTGCTATACGTTAAAAAAGCTACTAAAAACGAATAAATCATTTTTAGTAGCTGAACTTTTCTAATTATTACTTATCAAAGTTTCTGTTGTTTCTTGCAGCTTTTCTAGCTTTTCTGCATTCTGGACATCTTACAGGATCGTTGTCAAATCCTTTTTCTTTAAAGAATTCTTGTTCTCCAACTGAGAATATAAATTCCTTTCCACAATCCTTACATACTAAAGTCTTATCTTCCATTATATAAATCCTCCTTGTTTCAAAGATTATAACCTGATACTATGAGCAATCTCTGATCCAGAGGCGTATTTAGTACTTGATTAAATCTTGAATTATATTACGTTTTCATTATACTATACTGCCTTTTTTTTTTCAACTTATTTATTCAGCTTTAAAGAGTAAATAAATATCCCGTTCAACTTATGTTATTTAAATAGGGTCTGCCCAAGCAAACCCTGAATGATTTTTAGATATAATAACTCCCTATAAAATAAGACTTTGACCATACTATAACAAATAGTAAAATCTAAAAACAAAAACTTCATCTTTTAATCCCACATTCCGTTTTCTTTTTTAATAAGCCTGCTTCCACATGATGGGCATATCAAATTATCATACTCTAAAATATTAAGTTCATTTTTGCATTTATCACATTTATTAATTCTTGTAATTTTAGTTCCATCATTAAGTTCATATTTCAAAGTTGCAGTTGTCTTTATTTCATTACAACAACTGCAATAAGCTATTTCATTGCTGATCATAAATCTTTTAATTCTATTTTCATTTTTATATTTCTCAAATTCTAAAGTTATATCCTTAAAAAAAATCCTTTTTATAAGTTTTTCATCACATCCCATAATCCCTGCACCATAAAACAACTCCTTAGAATAATGGCACTTATTAGGGCAGGAAACTTCTATTATCATACCCAAATTTATCATCTCCACATATTTAATTTATAATTTTCACCTTTTTTAAAATTGAATCACATCTATACTTACCAAAATAAATATACTTTGTCTTTTGGGCTTGATTTTCATTCTATAATTAAGCAAGCAGCTTCAATATTCCTTCTGATTGGATATTGGACTGATATAGAAGATTTTGAGCAGCCTGCATAAGAATTTGCTCCTTTATATTTTCCATCATTTCTTTTGCCATATCAGTATCACGAATTCTGCTTTCTGCTGATTGTGTGTTTTCAGAATTATTATCAATACTTGAAATTGCATGCTCCAATCTATTCTGATATGCCCCAAGATTTGCTCTAATTCCAGATAATTTATTAATTGCACTGTCACACAAAGATATGGCATTTGAAGCTTTTTCATGTGTGGCTACAGATAAACTATCTATACCAAGGTCAGATGATTTAACACCATCAATATTAACAGCCATATAATCTTCTGCCTTTCCACCAAGCTGAATTCTAATTCCTCCTTGTGGTGTAGTACTTCCACTACCATTACCAGCGCCTGGAACTGGAGCTGCAATACCATTTGCTGTAACAGTATAAGTATAAGTCAAAGTTTGACCATTATTACTTATTGAAGGTCCTCCTGGTGATACATTATTATAAACAGCAGTAGCATATATAGATTGTCCATCTGCTCCCACCATAGAATAACTAGACATACTATTTGAATCAAAGAAAATATTATCTTCTGAATTAAATGTTAGCTTGTATGTAAATACATCATCAGATTTTACAGTAGTTCCAGCATAATCAGTAACAATATTATTGTCTTTATCATACACCTGCCATGTTCCAACAATGTCTTTTGTCTGACCTCCATTATAAGTAACCCTTATTGTAGAGACAGAAGGCTCACTTAAAGAATTCCCCTCATCTACACTTACAGGTTGTACAATATTTTTTGTAAATCCACTTATATAATTTCTTGTTATTCCAGAACCACTTACACTTCCTATAGTTCCATGATTGTTAATAGTTCCATTATTGATTATATTGCTATTTCCAATGATTTTCCCACCAGAAGACACATTAACTGTGGAACCATTTGCTACTGTAAATATTCCTCCATTACAGTCTATTTCATTATTTACATTTACAGTTCCATATGCTGTTCCCATATTTCCATCAAAAATAACTCCATTTGTTACTGTTGTATTATTATCAAAACTTCCAGTTCCAGAGCTATTATTTACCTTCACAACAAGATTTGAGCTATTAATAGTTGTTTTTCCAGAGCCATTATCTATTGCTTTAGTTCCTGCAGAGTTTATTGTAAGAGTACCGCTTCCTTCTATAACAAGATTTGAATCTTCATTGTTTATTGCAGGCATTATACCTGTAGTTGTAATACTACAATTTCCCAATATTTTCAATGATGCTTCAGCATTATTCTCAAGATGTATTGGATTTGAATTAGTTGTTAAGTCAACATTATCTAAAGTTATGTCTGCTTTTGTACCATTATTAACTAGAATACTGATTCCTTCTGTATTATTACCTTTAATAATATAATTACCATCTTTATTAATGGTTAAAATCTTTGTATTTTGATCATATGTTATACCATCAATTGATTTAATATCACTTAAATCAATTGTATTTCCTGATGCTACCTGTGGCGAAAGCGGATCAGATACTACATCTGTATAATTATCAATTGGCTTACTTCCAGATGAAGAAGCACTTCCGCCTGAAATAGGATTAACATTTAATCCGCCATAATTATTAACTACTTCTTCTGCATTGGGATTTACTTTAAACAAAACAACATTATCAATTTTATTGTCATCTAAAACATCATCATCAGATAAATCGTTTGTTATGATAGAGCCAAGCCCATTACCAGTATTGTTAATTAATTCACGAACAAAATCATATGCACCAGCATCATTTTTTAAATTAGCTGTAAAATCTGAAATACTTGAATATTTTCCATTAGTTCTAGCATTAATGGCATCATCAAGAGAAGAACCACTAATCATTGAATATAAAATTCCATCTATACCTTTAGCTATAGAAGATGCACTTGCTTCTCCAGTTTCTCCGCTTGCTAAATGTCCTAAATAAGCACAAGCCAAATATCCAGTACCATAATTGGCTGCATTAGAATTGCCTGCCAATCCACTAAGGACATTTTTTATAGTTGAATCATTAGAATTTTCATCAAGACCCAAACCATATTTTACCCAATTACCAGGACCAGATGCCAGCTGTGCTACACCTTCTTTAAACCATGATGGAAATTGGCTGACATTAGAAAAATTTGAATCGCATCCTAACATACCACTTGTCAATGCTTCATCCATAAAAGCATGAGTCATTTCATGAGCAATAGTAGCTTCTAAATCAGACCGATTTATAATATTTTTTGTACTGTTATCCCAGTTAACAGCAGCCATATTAATTGCAAGAGTATAACTTTTATTAAGACTGCTTAATGTTCCGTTTACCCCAAGCCGAACATAAGCGAGTGTACTACTGTTTTCAGAATACAACTTTAACCCAATGCCCACAGAAGAACCATTTAAATAATTTAAACTACTATATGTGTTTAAAAGCTGTTTTACAGCATTTGGTACAATTTCTTTTTCAATGTCCTCAATTAGTTTAGAATCATAACTGCCTGTAGTGTTGCTTCCACTTGTAGTTTGAGTAGTTACATACTCACTTATATTTTCAATAAAAAGACCTACACTATTTTCATCTATAGATGCTACTGCATCATTAAATGTCATCACTTGGCTATTAGATCCTATAACTAAAGGAGATACACCTGCTGAATTTGTAGAAGAATTATTTGATGCAAATGTGCCGTTAAGTAAATTCATTCCATTAAATTCTGTATTGTCTGCAATTCTGTCTATCTCTTTAGTAAGCTGCTGAACTTCTTTTTCAATGAGTTCTCTATCACTATCACTATAAGTTCCATTTGCACTTTGAACTGAAAGTGTTTTCATTCTCTGCAGCATAGAATGAATTTCTTCCATAGCACCTTCTGCTGTCTGTACAAGAGATATTCCATCTTGTGCATTCATTGAACCTTGATTTAATCCTCTTATAAGAGAACGCATCTTTTCACTTATACTTAATCCAGCTGCATCATCACCAGCTCTGTTTATTCTTAGGCCTGATGCTAATTTTTCATTACTTGCCAGTTGTTTTCTTATAGTACTTTTTAAGTTTCTGCTTGAACAACTTGCATTAACATTATGTCTTATTATCATAATGTTGCCTCCTTGCATTAAGAATACTTCCTTGTTTACCTATTTCCTTAACATTTTATCATATATTTTATTATTTGGATATAGTGTATATTTTTATCAGCTTCAAAGAGTAAAACTGTTATCTATTCACTTTTTTCTTCAAACATTAATCCTTCTTTAATGACAATTCATATGGATAATTATTCTTTTTATCTGCAAGCCCTAAAAATCCAAGTATCTCCTCTGCCTTTTTCACAGCTTTCCTCTTATCATTATTTTATCTCATAATAAACTTTAATACAAAAAAGAAGCTGACGTACCAAGGATTCAGCACAACAGCTTCTTTGAATTTGAATTATAACTTATTTATTTTTCATCTTTCTTAATTACATCTTTTAATGTATCAGCTATAGCTGCAATATTTCCTAATGATGATAATGATTCATTTGGTAAAATAAGTTTATTAGCTGGATTCTTAGCCATTTCTTTTAATGCTTCAACCTGCTTTAATGCAATAACTTTTTCATCTGTTCCTGATTCAATAATTGCACTGTTTACTTTTCTTATTGCTTCAGATTCTGCAATTGCTATTTGTTCAATTGCTTTTGCTTTACCTTCTGCTTCTAATAATTGAGATTCTTTAAGACCTTCAGCTCTTCTTATATTAGCTTCTTTTTCTGCTTCTGCTTCAAGTATCTTTGACTGCTTTTCACCTTCAGCTTTAG
>CAZLOP010000082.1:0-6637 GCA_964561205.1 uncultured Clostridium sp.
TGGTGCTGGTCCATGTGGTCCTTGTACAGAAATTCATTTTTCAAGATGTAATGAAGTACCAGCAAATGCTGATGAATTTGTAGAGTTATCTGATGCAGATAAAATAATAGAAGTATGGAACCTTGTATTTACTCAGTTTGATGGTGATGGTAAAGGTAACTATGAAAAACTTGCAAGTACAAATATTGATACAGGTATGGGACTTGAAAGATTAGCTGTTGTTATGCAGAATAAAAATAGTATATTTGAAATTGATACGTTAGAAAACATATTAAACACAGTTGCAAAACTTGCAGAAGTTAAATATGGTGATAATCAAAAAACAGATATATCATTAAGACTTATAACTGACCATATAAGATCAATAACATTTATGATATGTGATGACATAATGCCATCTAATGAAGGACGTGGGTATGTTCTTAGAAGACTTTTAAGAAGAGCTGCAAGACATGGTAAAACATTAGGAATAGAAGATGCATTTCTTTGTAACCTTTGTGATGTAGTTATTAATGATTCAAAAGATGCTTATCCAGAACTTGCTGAAAAGAGAGATTACATTAAAAAGATAATTAAAATTGAAGAAGATAAATTTAGAGAAACTTTAGATTCAGGAATGGATATTTTAAATGGTTTTATTTCTGATTTAAAATGTAAAAATGCAACAATGTTAAATGGCAGAGATGCATTTACTCTTTATGATACTTTTGGTTTCCCAATGGAGCTTACAAAAGAAATTCTTGAAGATCAGGGCTTATTATTAGATGAAGAAGCATTTAATGAAGAAATGAAAATTCAAAAGGAAACTGCAAGAAAAGCAAGAAAAGTTTCGAATTACATGGGAACAGATTTAAAGATAACTGATGAAATAGATAATACTATTGAAACAGCATTTGATGGTTATGATAATGATCAATTAAAAAGTACTGTCAGGGTATTAATAAATGGCGATGAATTTGCAGACAGATTATCTAAAGGGGATAAGGGTGTTATAGTTACAGAATGTACTCCTTTCTATGCTGAAATGGGTGGACAGATAGGTGATACAGGAGTTATTTACAATGACAGCTTTAAAGCTAATGTAATTGATACTAAAAAGAATATTGGTGGAAAGATTATTCATTTTGTTGAAGTTACAGAAGGGGAAGTAAATGTAAATGATACTGTTACTTTAGCAATAGATGCAGCACGTAGAAATGAAATTAGAAAGAACCATACAGCTACACATTTACTTGATACAGCACTTAAGAAAGTTCTTGGAACACATGTACATCAGGCAGGTTCATATGTAAGCAATGAAAGACTAAGATTTGACTTCTCACATTTTGAAGCAATGACTGAAGAAGAAATAAGAAAAGTTGAAGAATTAGTAAACCAAGCAATAACTAGTGTTACACCAGTTATAACAAAAGTTATGAATCTTGAAGATGCTAAAAACAGTGGAGCTATAGGAATATTTGATGATAAATACAGTGATGAAGTAAGAGTTGTATGTGCAGGGGAATATTCTAAAGAATTATGTGGTGGTACACATATAGACAATACTGGTAAGATAGGATTATTCAAAATAGTATCTGAAAGTGGTATTGCAGCAGGAACAAGAAGAATAGAAGCTGTTATTGGAAAAGAAGCTGATAAAATAGTAGAAGAAAAAGAAGAAATATTAAAAGATGCAGTTTCAAAATTAAAATGTTCCGAAAAAGAAATTGTAGCAAGACTTGAAAATATGCAAAAAGAATTAAAGGAAAAAGAAAAAGAAATAAGTACATTAAAAGCAAAATTTGCTGCTATGAATATTAATGAAATAATTGAAAGCGGCAAGGACATAAATGGAGTAAATGTTATTTCTTATGAAATGAAAGATGTTGATTCAGATACATTAAGAGATGTTGCTGAAAAAGTAAGAGATAAAGTTAAAGATTCAATTGTACTTCTTATAAGTGATAATGCTGGAAAAGTTACAATTTGTGCAATGGCAGATAAAGATGCAGTTTCTAAGGGAGCTCATTGTGGTAAACTTATAAAAGATGTTGCTAAAATCTTAGGCGGAGGCGGAGGCGGAAGACCTGATATGGCTCAAGCCGGCGGTAAATGTCCAGAAAAGATTAATGAAGCTATAGATGAATCATACAAAATCGTTGAAAGTTTAGTAAAGTAGGTGTACTTTTTGAAAGTTATGCGTTATAATTTAAATATACATTAGGTGAATAAATTTAAAATTATGAGCAAATAATTATTATTAAGAGTTAGTTTCACTTATGACATGTAAGGAGGTGAAGCTGCAAAAGGGGCAGCGAACTGTATGAGTAACGATATTGATGTAACAATGAAATTTGACGTTAGTAAGAATAAAGAAGCTCTTACAAAGACTATATTAACTGATGTGTATAATTCACTACAGGAAAAGGGATATAATCCTATTAATCAGCTTGTAGGATATTTGATATCAGGTGATCCTACTTACATTACTAACTACAACGGAGCAAGAGCTTTAGTAAGAAAACTCGAAAGAGACGAACTACTAGAAGAAGTTATAAAATCTTATTTAGAGATAAAATAAATGGTGCCCGTTTATAAGCGGGCACTTTATTTTTATAGGAGATATATAGTGCGTATAATTGGATTAGATTTAGGTCAAAAAAATATTGGAGTTGCAGTTTCAGATCCCTTAGGTTTTACAGCTCAGGGATTAACAACAATAAGAAGAAGCAGCAAAGAAAATGATATAAATGAAATAAAAAAAATATGTGATGAATATAATGCAGAGCTGCTGCTTATAGGTCTTCCTAAAAACATGAATGGAACAATAGGACCATCAGGTGAAATTGTAATGGAATTTGGTGAGCTTTGCAAAGAAAAAATTAACATAGAAATAAAATTCTGGGATGAAAGGCTTACAACAGTTGCCGCCCATAGAGCTATGCTTGAAGCGGATTTATCAAGAAGCAAGAGAAAAAAAATAGTTGATAAAGTTGCAGCAACATATATTCTTCAGGGATATTTAGATATGATAGGACGATAAAATTGAAATTTGATGTATAATAAAAAAATTATTTTACATTTTATATAATATATTATGAAACAAGAAGGGAAGTATTTATGAAACAGGATGAAAAATATGTATATATACCAGATGAAAATGGAAATGATGTTAAATTTGAAGTAATTATATATTTTGAAATTGAAAAATTAAAAGGCAGATATATAATAGCCACACCAGCTTTTGAAGAAACTGATGAAGCATATGCTTTTAAAATCTATGATGATGAAGATGGAGATGTATTTGTTGCGTTAGAAGATGATGATGAAGAATTCGCAATGGTACTTGAAACATATGAAACATTAATGAACGAAGACGGGCTATTGTAATCAAATAAAAGGAAGAGAGGTATTATAATGGATCAGTCAAATTTAATTGATATGGATGCATTGAAGGAAAGTTTAAAGAAAAAAGGGTATAAACTTACTCCTCAAAGAAGATGCATTGTAGATGTTATTATTGAAAACGAAGGTAAACATTTAACAGCAGAAGAAATATACGAATATGTTAAAGCAAAATGTCCGGAAATAGGATTGGCAACAGTATATAGAACTGTACTTCTTTTAGAAGAATTAAATGTTGTATCAAGATTGGATTTAAGTGATGGATGCAGCAGATATGAAATAGTACATTCTTATGAAAGGCACAGACATCATCATCTTATTTGTAACGTATGCAGTAAAGTGTTTGAAGTTAAAGATGATTTACTTGATGATTTAGAAATGCAGATTGAAAAAAATTATAAGTTTAAAATACTTGACCACAGTGTTAAGTTTTATGGATTATGTGAAGAATGTCAAAAAAATTAAAAGAAAAATAAAAGGATTTTTTATTTAAATAAAAGAGCCTTTATTTATAAAATTTAATAAGTAGGAGGGGAAACATGAAGGGCGAAAAAGCTAAAGTTAGAATTATTCCTCTTGGCGGTATAAATGAAATTGGAAAAAATATAACTGCAATTGAGTATAAAAATGATATTGTAGTTATAGACTGCGGTTTAAAATTTCCTGATGAAGATATGTTTGGAATAGATGTTGTTATTCCAGATGTGTCATATTTGATAAAAAATATAGACAAAGTAAAGGGAATATTTCTAACACATGGACATGAAGACCATATTGGGGCATTACCATATGTTTTAAAGCAATTAAACGTTCCTGTATATGGCACTAAGCTTACTCTTGGAATTGTTGAAACAAAGCTTAAGGAGCACGGATTATTAAGTACTACTCAGCTTGTTAGAGTAAAGCCTAAAGATATTATAAAATTAGACAGTGTTTCGGTTGAATTTATTAAGACAAATCATTCTATTGCAGATTCGGTTGCAATAGCAATTCATACACCACTTGGTGTTATATTCCATACAGGGGATTTTAAAGTTGATTATACTCCAATAGATGGTGAAATGATGGATTTTGCAAGGATTGCTGAAATTGGCAAAAAAGGTGTTCTTGTAATGATGGCTGATTCAACAAATGTTGAAAGGCCGGGATATACTGAAACAGAAAGAGTTGTTGGTGATACATTCTTAAGATTATTCGGAAAAGCAAAAGGAAGAATAATAGTTGCAACATTTGCATCAAATGTACACAGAATTCAGCAGATTATTACGGCAGCAAAAGTATATGGAAAGAAAGTTGCTGTTTCAGGCAGAAGTATGGAGAATATAGTTCAGGTAGCAATTGAATTGGGATATCTTAATGTTGATGATGAGGTGCTTATTCCTGTAGATTCAATAAACAAATATCCAAATGAAAAGATAGTTGTAATAACTACTGGAAGTCAGGGTGAGCCAATGTCAGCGTTGGCAAGAATGGCAGCCTCTGAACACCGAAAGGTAAATATAGTTGAAGGTGATACTGTTATTATTTCAGCAACTCCAATTCCTGGAAATGAAAAATTTGTTTCAAAAGTTGTAAATCAGTTGTTTGAAAAAGGTGCAGAAGTTATTTATGAATCAAGAGAAAAAATTCATGTATCAGGTCATGCATGTCAGGAAGAATTAAAGCTTATGCACACATTAGTAAAGCCAAGGTTTTTTATTCCAGTACATGGAGAATACAGACATTTAAAAAAGCATGCTGAAGTTGCAGTAAGCGTTGGACTTGATGAAAAGAACATTGTTATTCCTGAAAATGGAGATGTTATAGAAGTTACAAGAAGTTCTATAAAGAAAAATGGAACAGTTACAGCTGGGAAAGTTTTTGTTGATGGACTAGGAGTTGGAGACGTTGGAAATATCGTGCTTAGAGATAGAAAACATCTTTCACAGGATGGTATTTTAACAGTTGTTGTGACAATGGAAAAGCAAACTGGCAGAATAGTTGCAGGACCAGATATTATTTCAAGAGGTTTTGTTTATGTACGAGAATCAGAAGGTCTTATGGATGAAGCAAGAGACATTGTAAGAGATGTATTAAGTGAATGTGAAGAGAAAGCCATTACAGACTGGGCAACATTAAAATCTAAAATGAGGGATGAACTTAGAGAATTCCTTTATGAAAAAACTAAAAGAAAACCAATGATATTGCCTATAATAATGGAATTTTAATAAAATTAATAACAAGACAATGTTAATTGGCTTGACTTTTTATGATGAAAATAGTACTATTTAATATGGTTATGTATGAAAATTGGATACGTTTGTGTATCCAATTTTATTTTATGAAAAAAATAAGTATATGTTTACATTGGTATTATTATTAATGGACATAATAAAATACATAAATGAAAAAATACTATTAATACATAATTAATCTTTTGATAAAAAATAAAAATATCATACAAAAATACAAGATTAAATTTACAGTTTTTCACTGTTTGGAGGAATAAATATGGAATTAACAAAAAGAGAAGATATAAGGAATATTGCTATTATAGCTCACGTTGACCATGGTAAGACTACATTGGTTGATGCACTTTTAAAGCAGAGTCATGTATTCAGAACAAACGAAAAAGTTGAAGAAAGAGTAATGGATTCCAATGACATTGAAAAAGAAAGAGGAATAACTATTCTCTCTAAAAATACAGCAGTACATTACAATGGTGTTAAAATCAATATTGTAGATACTCCAGGACATGCAGACTTTGGTGGAGAAGTTGAACGTGTACTTAAAATGGTTGACTCTGTTCTGCTTGTAGTTGACTCTTATGAAGGTCCAATGCCACAAACAAAATTCGTTTTAAAGAAATCTCTTGAATTAGGATTAAAACCAATTGTTGTAATAAATAAAATAGATAAACCAGATGCAAGACCAACTGAAGTAATTGATGAAGTATTTGATTTATTTGTAGAATTAGGTGCAAATGATGAACAGCTTGATTTCCAAATTCTTTATGCATCAGCAAGAGAAGGATTTGCAAAATATAATGTTGAAGATGATAACAATGATATGACCCCTATATTTGAGACAATAATTAATCATGTAGCACCACCAGAAGGTTATATGGATGAACCGCTTCAAATGCTTGTAACTACATTAGATACAAATGCATTTGTAGGAAAGATTGCAATTGGAAAGATTGAAAGAGGTACAGTAAAGAGAAATCAAAATGTTGCTTTAGTTAGAAATGATGGCACATCTTCAAATTATAAAA
>CAZLOP010000082.1:6647-6962 GCA_964561205.1 uncultured Clostridium sp.
GTGTATTTACATATGACGGATTAAAGAAGGTTGAAACAGAAGAAGCTTCAATGGGAGATATAGTTGCTGTTAGTGGTGTTATTGATGCAAATATTGGTGAAACAATAGCAGATTCAGCTTGTCCAGAAGCACTTCCATTTGTAAATATTGATGAACCAACATTAAGTATGAATTTTATGGTTAATGATTCACCATTTGCAGGTCAGGAAGGTGATTTTGTAACATCAAGACATTTAAGAGACAGATTATTAAAAGAACTTGAAACAAATGTAAGTTTAAGAGTTAAAGAAATTACACCAGATTGTTTTGAAGTTT
>CAZLOP010000083.1:0-6877 GCA_964561205.1 uncultured Clostridium sp.
CACGGGTGACTGTGTGGCAGAGTAGGACGTTGCGAGGTAAGTTAAAGAGACAGTTAGTTGACTGCCTCTTTTTATTTTATAAAAAATTTATATTAATGTATTCTAATTTACAATAATAATTGTCAAATAATCTACTTAGTTTTATACTAGAAGAAGATATAATTATATATAAGAAAACTTATTTACAAATAATTCCAATTAATATAAAATAGTATATGAATCATAAAAAAATGCAAAAATGAGTGAAATATTTTTTTATATTTGGTAATATATATGTATACTATAAAATCATGAGAGGGATATGGATGGGGGAATGGACAAATGAACAATAT
Source organism: uncultured Clostridium sp. (assembly GCA_964561205.1). GTDB lineage: Bacteria > Bacillota > Clostridia > Clostridiales > Clostridiaceae > Clostridium. The sequence goes on from CAZLOP010000083.1 coordinate 333, forward strand.
GTCTAAAACAAGTAAAAAAAGTAGTAATAAAAAAGCTTTGAATGCAGAAAAAGAAACTACAAAGGTTACTGAAAAGAATATTGTGAATGTTACAGAAACAAAATCAATTAATAAAGAGAATGATTTGAAAACAGTTGCTAAAAAAGTTGAAACTGTAAAAAAATCTGATGATAAGGTAAGTAAATCTATAAAAGTAGTTCCAAAGGATATTGTTAAGCAAACCGAATTACAGATAGATGAAGGAAAGACTTCTAGTAAAGGCACACAAAAAGAAAAAAAAGTTAGCAGAGCAGCTGCCCCTAAAAAGGAATCAGCTAAAAAAGCAGAAGTAAAAAAAGAAACTAAGAAAGAAGCAGCTAAGCCTATAAAAGCAGATAGTATTGCTGCAGTTAAAACTGAAAATGTTACTACTAAGAAAAATGCAGAAAAGAAACCAGCAGCTAAAACTGTTAAAAAGGCTGAATCTAAGAAAGCGCAACCTAAAACAATAGAATCTAAAAAAATTGATTCATGTGAGATTACTGAATATAATACTTATTTATTTCATCAAGGAAATAATTTTGAAGCCTATAATATAATGGGGGCACATGTTAAAACTGAAAATAGAAAAAAAGGTGTGCAGTTTGCAACTTGGGCGCCAAATGCTAAGGAAGTTTATGTTGTTGGAGATTTTAATAATTTTGAACCAGATGAAAATCATAAACTCCAAAAAATAAGTAATAATGGCTTGTGGAAAGGATTCTTTACAGATGTAAAGGAAGGATTTAAATATAAATATTGCATTATAGATAAAAATGGAAACAAAGGTCAATTAAAAGCTGATCCATATGCAATTAAAAGTGAGTTAAGACCTAATACAGCTTCAATTGTATATAAGCCAAAAGCATTTAGATGGGGAGATTCTAAGTGGATTAAACATAGAAATTCTATAAATGTTTTGGAACAGCCTTTAAATATATATGAAATGCATCTTGGTTCATGGAAAACACATGAAGATAATACATTTTTAACTTATGAAGAACTTAGTGAAGAACTTCCAAAATATTTAAATGAAATGAATTACACTCATGTAGAAATTATGCCATTAGCGGAACATCCATTAGATGCATCATGGGGTTATCAAGGTACTGGATTTTTCTCGCCAACAAGTAGATATGGTGATTTAGAAGGATTAAAGAAATTAATAAATAAATTACATGCTGCTAATATCGGAGTAATTATGGACTGGGCACCAGGGCATTTTTGTAAGGATGCACATGGATTATATAAATTTGATGGACAGGCTACATATGAGTATGCAGAAGAATGGAAAGCTGATAATAAAGATTGGGGAACAAATAGTTTCGACCTTGGAAGACCAGAAGTAAAAAGTTTCTTAATTTCAAATGCTCTATATTGGTTTAGAGAATTTCATATAGATGGATTAAGAATAGATGCAGTTTCAAGCATTTTATACTTAGATTATAGTAAAAATGATGGTGAATGGGCACCAAATAAATATGGTGGAAATGGAAACCTTGAAGCTATGCAATTCTTAAAAGATTTAAATACAGCAGTATTTAAAGAATTTTCTACAGCTTTAATGATTGCAGAAGAATCTACAGCATGGCCGAATATAACTAAACCTGTAAATTATGATGGATTAGGTTTTAATTTTAAATGGAATATGGGCTGGATGATACATTAGAGTATGTTGAAATAGGACCAGAATATAGACAGTATCATCATAAAAATGTAACTTTTGCCATGATGTATAATTATGCTGAAAATTATGTTCTTCCATTGTCACATGATGAAGTAGTACATGGAAAGAAATCATTAGTCAATAAAATGTGGGGAGATGAGTGGAATAGATTTGCAGGTCTTAGAGCATTTATTGGGTATATGATGGGACATCCAGGAAAAAAATTAACTTTTATGGGATGTGAATTTGCACAAGATATTGAATGGCGTGAATATGAAGGATTAAAGTGGGAACTTATACAAAATAATGAGTATAATAGGAAAACCCAAGATTTCTTTAAGGATATAAACAAAATTTATTTAGATAATAAAGCTTTATGGGAATTAGATCATGATTCTAGAGGTTTTAATTGGATTGAAGCAGATAATAATATGCAAAGTATATTAATTTTTGAAAGAAAGAGTAGAAATGATAATGATACTTTAATATTTGTTATTAACTTTAAATCAGAAGTTTATTATGATTATCAGATAGGTGTACCATTCTTAGGTGAATATGAAGAATTATTTAATAGTGATAATGAGAAATATGGAGGTTCTGGACAAATTATGGATGATATATTAACTTCTATAGAAGAACCTTATCATAATCAACCATATTCATTAAAAATAAAAGTACCACCAATGGCAACTTTAATTCTAAAGATAAAAAACATTAAAGAAGAAAAAAAAGATAAGCTTAAGAACAAGCAAGAAGATAATTAAAATTATTAAGTTCTTGTAAACAGGAATTGGAGGAGAGTATGAGAGTTTTATTTGTAGCATCAGAAGCAGCTCCATTTATAAAGAGTGGAGGATTAGGAGATGTAGCAGGTGCATTGCCAAAAGCATTAGCACAAAAAGGAACAGATGTAAGGGTTGTAATACCAAAATATAAACTTATTAAGTCTGAAATGAAAGAAAAAATAAGATTTAATAAGTGGTTTACAGTAAAAGTAGGCTGGAGAGAAAGATTTTGTGGAGTATGGGAATGCTTTTATAATGGAATTACTTATTATTTGTTAGATAATGAATATTATTTTAACAGAGATGGATTATATGGATATTATGATGACGGAGAGAGATTTGCGTTCTTTGATAGAGCTGTTTTAGATATGTTAAGACAAATTGATTGGCAGCCTGATCTAATTCATTGTAATGATTGGCAGACAGGAATGTTGCCAGTATTATTAAAATTTCAGTATAAGAAAAATGACAGTTTCTATTGGAATATGAAAACTGTATTCTCAATTCATAACATTGCATTCCAGGGAGTATTTGATCCTAAGGTATTACCAGAATTGTTTGGATTTAGTATGGAGTTATATGAAAATACTGCATTACAATTTGATGATGGTGTAAGCTATATGAAAGGAGCATTATATTATAGCGATATAATTGCAACTGTAAGTAATACTTATGCAGGTGAAATTCAGACACAATTTTATGGTGAAAGATTAGATGCTGTATTAAGAGACAGATCATATGCTTTACGTGGAATAGTAAATGGTATTGATTTTGATGAATATAATCCAAAAACTGATAAATTTATAAGTCAGAATTATAATGCAAATTCTGTTAGAAAGAAAGTTAATAATAAATTAGCACTTCAAAAAGAATTAGGTTTAGAAGTAAATGAAAATATACCTATGATTGGTATGGTTACAAGATTAACTAAACAAAAGGGATTGGATTTAGTTAAGTATATGGCTGAAAGAATGCTTAATGAAAATAATGTACAATTAGTAGTACTTGGTACAGGAGAAGGTCATTATGAAGATTATTTTAAATGGCTGGATTATGCTTATGGAAATAAAGTATCAGCTAATATAAAGTTTGATAATGGTTTAGCAAGCAGGATATATGCAGGTTCAGATATGTTCTTAATGCCATCATTATTTGAGCCATGTGGATTAGGTCAATTAATTGCTTTAAGATATGGTTCAGTGCCAATTGTAAGAGAAACAGGAGGCTTAAAAGATACAATAAATCCATATAACCAGTATACTGGTGAAGGAAATGGATTCAGCTTTGCTAATTTTTCTGGAGAAGAATTGTATAATACAATAAAATTTGCATTATGGGTTTATGGAGACAAGATTCAATGGCGAAAGCTTATGAAACAAGCTATGATTTGTGATAATAGCTGGAATAAGTCTGCAGATGCATATCTTAGTATGTATAGAGAATTGACACATATAGATTAATTTATATTTATATAAATAAAAAAGACTGAAAATGTGTCGATTTAATAGTGCACATATAGGTAGTATTATATTTACAAAAGTGTTAAATATGTTTCAATAATATTTTTACGAGAACAAAGTATGTGAGAGGAGATAACATTATGGGTAAAAATGAAATGGTAGCAATGATTTTAGCAGGAGGACAGGGTTCTAGATTAGGAGTTCTAACTAAGAAGTTAGCAAAACCAGCAGTACCTTTTGGAGGAAAGTATAGAATTATAGATTTCCCACTTAGTAACTGTTCCAATTCGGGTATATACACAGTAGGTGTTCTTACTCAATATAAACCACTTGAATTAAATGCACACATAGGAATTGGTGAGGCATGGGATTTAGATAGAAGTCAGGGAGGCGTAAGTATATTACCGCCATACCAAGAAGAAAAAGGTGGAGAATGGTATAAAGGAACAGCAAATGCTATTTATCAAAACATAGAATTTGTTGATAGATATGATCCAGAATATGTATTAGTATTGTCAGGAGACCATATTTATAAAATGGATTATAGAAAAATGCTTGATTTCCATAAAGCAAGAAATGCTGAAGCTACAATAGCTGTTATTGAAGTTCCAATGGAAGAAGCATGCAGATTCGGAATAATGAATACTAGAGAAGACTTATCAATATATGAATTTGAAGAAAAACCAGAAAAACCAAAAAACAATTTAGCATCAATGGGGATATATATATTTAACTGGAAGACATTAAAAAAATATCTTAGAGATGATGAAAATGATAAGAATTCTAAAAATGATTTTGGTATGAACATAATACCTGCTATGTTGCGTGATGGAAATACAATGGTTGCATATCCATTCAAAGGATACTGGAAGGATGTTGGAACTATAAATAGTCTTTGGGAAGCAAACATGGATTTACTTAAAGAAGATAATGAATTAAATCTACATGATGAAGAATGGAAGATTTATTCTGTCAACCCAGTAAGACCTGCTCAGTATATTGGTGAAAATGCTAAAATTTCTAATTCTTTAGTGGTTGAAGGCTGTGTAGTTAATGGAGAGATAGATAATTCTATTCTTTTCCAAGGTGTACAAATTGGTAAGAATACAGTTATAAAAGATTCTATTATTATGACTGATGCAAAAATAGGTGATAATGTAGTTATTGAAAAAGCTATAGTTGGTAATGGGGCAATTATTAGAAAAGACTGTAGGATATCTTCAGGTGATGATATAGCAATAATAGCAGCTAAAGAGGAAGTTAAAATGGGTACTGTTATTGAGAAGAATAAAGCTGTCTAATTTAAGCATTGAGAGGGGAAGAAAAAATGAAAAATTGTATTGGTATAATTAATTTAGATGAAAATGAAAGCAGAATGGGAGAATTAGTAGTAAACAGATCATTAGCATCTGTTCCTATAGCTGCAAGATACAGAATAGTTGATTTTGTTTTATCAAATATGACCAATTCAGGTGTTGGATGTATAGGTATATTTACTAAAAATAAATCAAGATCTTTAATAGACCATATTACAAATGGAAGACCATGGGATTTGAATAGAAAAAAAGATGGGTTAAAAGTATTTAACTTTGGAAATGCAGATCCGGCATTTGATGATGTACACAATTTTGCTGAGAATATGCAATTTTTAAAGAGAAGTAGAAGAGAATATGTATTGATAGCTCCAAGCTATATGGTATGTAACATTAATTATAATGAAGTAATGAAATTTCATAAAGAATCAGAAAATGATGTTACAATGGTATACAAGAAAGTAACTAATGCAGATGAAGCATTTGGTGGCTGTGGAGTGTTAAATATTGATGATTTAGATAATAGAGTTATTAGTGTTGGAGAAAACATGGGCCAAAAGTCAAAAGCAAATATAAATATGGAAATGTATATAATGAAGACAAGCCTCTTTGTTAGTATAGTAAATGAATGTATCAGCACTGGAATGTACAGAAAAGTTAAAGATTATGTTCATAATAATTTAAAAACATTGTCTGTAGGAGCATGTGAGTTTACTGGTCATTTAGACTGCATTAATTCAATAAAAGCTTTATATGACAGTAATATTGGTTTCTTAAATAGAAAGGTTAATAAAGAAATATTTACTGAAGAAAGACCAATTTATACAAAGACTAAGGATGAAGCTCCAACACATTATTCTGAAAAAAGTAATGTTGTTAATTCAATAATTGCAAATGGATGCAGAATAGAAGGAAAAGTTGAAAACTGTATTATAGGAAGAAGAGTTCATATAGGAAAGAATGCAAAATTAAAAGACTGTATTATAATGCAGAATTGTAAAATAGAAGATGATGCAGTACTTGATAATGTTATTGCTGATAAAGGAAGCGAAATCAGATCTGGAGAAACTCTTATAGGATCAGCAATGTATCCATTAGTAATAAAAAAGAAAAAATTGATTGGATAATTTAATTAATGAAAAGAAGTTGTCACATGAAATAAGGTGATAACTTCTTTTATTTTAACGTATAGGAAATTATAAACTGTTTATTTAATAAAAAGTTATGTAAATAGAGGCTTTAGCAACTTAAAAAGTTCAATACGTTAAAAAAATTGTATTCCCACAAAAGAACCCAAAAGCAA
>CAZLOP010000084.1:0-6873 GCA_964561205.1 uncultured Clostridium sp.
TTCCAGTAATACTTTCTTATCAATACTTAATTTTTTTATATTAAGATGTATCTCTATTTGTTCATGAGTAAGAATATATAATATCATTACTGCACTGGTCATATTGGAAATTACTGTTGCAACTGCTACTCCCACCACACTTAAATTACATACAATAACAAAAAAACAAATTAAGTATTACATTTAATACACCTGCAATAATTAAAATTTCCTTTATCTCTTGTAAGGAAAATCCTAATTTTTTATATTTTAATATGATGAATAAATCATCTAACTGCTTATTAGAATAATACCTATAATCATTCATTTCATCATGTCTGTCTGGAATCAAAATTCCCTTTTCTTCATATATTCTTAATGCCTTTCGTGTAGTTTTTCCTATTATTGCAAACTGTCCTCTTGTATACATAACATACCCCTTATAATCTACTAAATAAAAATGATCAAACAATCAATGAAACATTTCTTTATTCTTTTACACAGACTAATTTTTATTCATCTGCAAATCTATAACCTATTCCTACTTCAGTTAAAATAAATCTTGGTTTGGCAGTATTTATTTCTATTTTTCTTCTTAAACTTGCCATAAAAACTCTTATTGATTTTGAATCTCCAGTTTCTGAATACCCCCATATCTCCTTTAATATGTAATTATGAGTTAAAACTTTACCTTTATTTGTAACCATAAGAATTAAAATTTTATATTCTATTGGAGTCAGATGAACTTCTTTATCCTTTACTAAAACTTTGCGCTTTTCATAATCTATCTTTAAATAATCACATTCAAATATTTTATTATCTGAACCTGCCTTTTTTCTCCGAAGCTTACGTTCTACAACTCTTATTCTTGCAAGAAGCTCTCCCATATGAAAAGGCTTGGTTACATAATCATCTGCTCCTAAATCTAATGCCAGAATCTTTTCTTTCTCTTCTCCTCTTGCTGAAACTATTATTATTGGACATTCTGATTCTTTTCTTATTTCTTTTATTACCTCTATTCCATCAATATCTGGAAGGCCAAGATCTAAAAGAACAATATCAGGATTATGACTATGAAATAACAATATTCCATCTTCTGCTGTGCCAGCAGTAACAAAATTATACTGGCTTGCCTTTAATGACATTGATATAAAATTTACTATATACTTATCATCTTCTATAATTAATATCTTTAAGTTATTCTTCATACTTCTCCTCCATAGATATTGGTAATGAGAATTTAAAAACAGCACCACCATTTACTGAATTTTCAGCACTAATCTTGCCTCCATGTGCCTTAACAAAGGCTTCACATATTGATAATCCCAGTCCCATACCCCTTTTTCCATCAATAACATTACCTTTTGCAGTAACAAATCGTTGAAACAGAGTATCTTTAATGTCCTCAGAAATTCCTTCACCATCATCCTCTATTTCAAAAACAGCAGATTTATCTTCAACTTTAACTCGTAAAAAAATATTGCCATCTTCTTTAGTATGTTTTATTGCATTATCAAGTAAATTAATAAGAACCTGAACTATTAATTTTCCATCTATCATTACTACTATCACATCATCAGGCATAGAAACTTCAATATTTCTGTTACCCACAAGCTTTGTAATATGACTTACTGCTGCATCAATTATATCATCAACAACTTCTTCATTTTTATTAATAACTAATGATTCATCACCTATTCGTGTCATATTAAGAATGTTTTCCACAAGATGATTTAACCATAATGCTTCCTCATTTATATCACTTGCAAGCTTTTGTACTGATTCACTATCAAGAATATCTCTATTTTCAATAATTACCCCACTAGCTCCTACAATGGCTGTAAGAGGTGTACGGATATCATGAGATATTCCCCTAAGTAAATCTCCCCGAAGTCTTTCTTTCTCCATAGCTATTCTTATATTTTCTCTTTCATTATAAATAAATTCCCTGTCTAATGCTATTCCCATCTGGCCTGCAACCATTTTTATAAGCAGTTCATCTTCCAGCTTAAATGTGTTATCAAAATTAAATATTATAATCTTTCCAAGCTTTCTGGAAACTCCCTGAATATCAATTTCTAATACTGAATTCTTATCATGTTCATTTATATTTTTTTCACAATAGGTTCTATTATGCTCAAATAAACTCACACTGCAGACATAACCTGTATGCTTATATATATTTTTTATACCCTGCATAACAATGTTTTTTTCTCCTGTAATATTCACAAAGCTTTCTGTTACACTATATAATAATTTTGCTATACATTCATTTTTTTGTGCTAATTCAAGCTGTCTTTTAGAGCGTGACGTGATAGAGCTTGAAATTAATGAAACAGCAAAGAAAAATACCATTAATGTCATATCATTTGGATTATATATTTTAAATGTATGAATAGGCACAGTAAATAAATAATTAAATAATAATACACTTACTACAGCTGCAACAGCTCCATATACATATCCTTTTGTAACTATTGGCACCAACAAGACTCCCATTAAAAAAATCATTATAATACTTTCCTTTTCTATTCCTCCATTTTTTAATATTAATGAAAGAAATAATGCTGCGGATAAAATTAATATTAATCTTACTATATATTTAATTTCATTTTTCAAACTAATACTCACATTAATCATAATTAAAATACTCTTATTATCTAAATTTTCTTTAAAAATTTAACCATTTCATTCTTTTTACCAGCTACAATTAAATGCTCGTCATCCTTAAATACATGGTCTGCTGTAGGAAGGGGGAACAGTTCTCCATTTACTTTTACAGCCAGTATGTTCATTTGATATTTGACCCTTATGGAAACCTCTGCAATTGTTTTACCTAACCATGACTGTAATGGCAATATTTCAAATATAGAATATTCATTTGTAAGCTCAATATAGTCAAATACATGATTTGCACTAAATCTTATTGCTGATTTTTCTGCCAGATCTTTTTCAGGATATATTACTTCATCTGCACCATTTCTTAATAAAAATTTAGCCTGAATTTCCCTGCCGGCTTTTGAAACTACATACTTGCCTCCAAGTTCCTTAAGAAGAGATGTAACCTCCAAAGATGATTGAAAATTAGAACCTATACATACAAAACACACATCAAAATTGCCTACTCCTATAGAGTTTAACACCTCTGGATTTGTACAGTCACCAATTTCTGCTGTAGTAACAATAGGTGCCATTTCGTTTACTCTTTCCTCTATTTTATCAATTATCATTACTTCATTTTTCAATTCAGCAAACTTTGTTGCCAAATGCCTTCCAAAACGTCCCATTCCTATTACTAATACTGATTTCATCATTTTCTCCTTTTCCTATCCTATAGATATCTTTTCAACTGGCTTACGTATAGGTACGCACTTCTTTTTTTCTACAAATGCTAATGCCACTGATAAACTGCCTACTCTTCCACAGAACATTACTATTGCTATTATAAGTCTGGAAAAATTATTTAGCTCCTGAGTTATACCAGCAGACATTCCCACAGTACTTAATGCCGAAATAACCTCAAAAGAAACATCTGTCAGCGAAAAATTTTGAGCCCAGCAGATAAGCATTATAGCACATATGGCTCCAAACACATAAGTAGTTATAATACTATATGCCCTTCTCACAATTTCAGGCTCAAGCCTTCTGTTAAACACATTTAAATCCTGTGAATGATATATAGATCCTTTAAATGAAAGAATTATAACAATAAAGGTAGTAGTTTTTATTCCTCCTGCTGTAGACCCTGGACTCCCTCCAATAAACATTAATATTATTGTAAGTAATATTGAACTTTGTTTTAATTGTGAAATATCTATTGTATTAAACCCAGCTGTTCTTGGCGTAACTGCCTGAAACATTGAAGCAAGAACCTTTTCTATTCCAGTCATGGTTTTCATTGCATTATCCTTTTCAAAAACAAAAAACAAAAATGATGGAATAACCAATAAAACTATTGTTGCTGTAATAACAATTTTGGTATGTAATTTATAATCTGCAAATTTAAACTTCTTTACAGATATATCTTCAAGCACAAAAAAACCTAATCCGCCAATTATTATTAAAGCCATTATTACTAAATTTATAACTATATCTCCACTATATCTTGTAAGAGATGAACCTGGATTAAAGTATCCCATTAAATCAAAGCCTGCATTACAAAATGCTGAAACAGAATGAAAAATTCCATTGTATATGCTTCTTGTAAATCCCATTTCCGGATAAAATCTTACAGCCAGTATAACAGCTCCACTTAATTCTATTAATGCTGTGCCTATGATTATATGTTTTGCAAGCTTAACAACTCCACCTATATTAATTGTATTTACTGATTCTTTTAATAAACCTCTCTGTCTTAATCCTATTTTTCTTCTCAGCATAAGGGAAAATAAAGTAGCTATTATCATAAATCCCAGACCGCCTATTTGGATTAATATTAATATAACTATCTGTCCAAATAATGAATAATGAGAAAAAGTGTCATATACTACAAGACCTGTAACACATGTGGCTGATGAAGATGTAAATAGAGCATCTATAAAAGGAGTAAATTCTCCCTGTTTTGATGATATTGGCAGACATAATAAAACTGCACCAAATAAAATAATAAAAATAAATGCAATAGCACTTAGCTGAGTATAGGTTAATTTAACCTTATTTATATTAAACATTTATCATTTTCTCCCTTGTAAATAAAATAAATTCTTCAGATTTAAATTTATCTACATCCATTATTTCCATATTTGCAGCATGCATACACATACCCTCTCCTCAAAACAGTTTAACAGGTTACGTATAAATTTTGTGTTAAGATTTCTAATTAATCTGATTATTTATAACTTTTCTACTTATAAGAATAAATACAACAGCCATTACACCAGCTGTTAACCCCCAGCTTACTGGATAAACAGTTAATAACATCTCAAATGTATGATATTTCTGAAATATTGTGCTTACCCATAAAAGCCTAAATCCACATACTCCACAGATAGCAATTACAGCTGGAAGAGCTGAATACCCCATTCCACGAATAGCACCTGATAAAACATCCATTAATACATTTAAAAACTCTAAAGAAAGTACATACTTCATTCTTGTGATTCCATATTCCTTTACAGCTTCATCACCTGTATAAATGCTTATAAACCAATGTTTAAATAATAGGAATACAGTACATAAGGTGGTTGTACAGACAACTGCTGCAAAAGAACATAATAAAGCTATTTTTACACATCTTTTATACTGTTTTGCTCCAAAATTCTGGCTTGTAAAAGTTACTGCTGCCTGAGAAAATGCATTTAAAAGAAAATATGCAAAAAATTCAAAGTTAAGTCCAGCTGCACTTCCTGCAATTGCTGTTGAACCAAAACTGTTTATGGAAGCCTGTATACAAACATTTGAAATAGAAAATACTACTCCTTGTATCCCTGCTGGCAGACCTATCTTTATAATTTCAGATAATACCTTTTTATTAACTGCCAGTTTTTTAATATCCAGATGTATATAAGTTTTTTCATGACAAAGAATATATAATATCATTCCTGCACTTATCATATTAGAAATAACTGTTGCAATAGCTACTCCTGCTACACTTAAGTCACATACAATAACAAAAAATAAATTAAGTATTACATTTAATATTCCTGCAGCAATTAAACATATTAATGGTCTTTTGGTATCACCAATGCTTCTTAAAATTGCTGAACCAAAATTATAAATCATAATAAATGGCATTCCAACAAAGTAAATCCTTAAATAAATTCCCGCTAAATATATAACGTCCTCTGGAGTTCCCATCATTTCAAGTAGAATTTTTGTCATAAAGAAACCAAACACTATTAAAAATACTCCGCTTATAACTGCCACTAAAATTGATGTATGTACTGCTTTTGAAATTTTTTCTTTATTATTCTGTCCACAATATTTTGCAACAGCTACATTTGCTCCAACAGATAAACCAACAAATAAATTTATAAGCAGACTTATTACTGATTCATTACTTCCTACTGCTGCTAAAGCTGCATTTCCTGCAAAATGTCCTACTACTGCAACATCAACTGAATTAAATAACTGCTGCATCATACTGCTTAATGCTAAAGGCAGCGCAAAAATAAAAATCTTTCCAAGAAGTCCACCATTGAGCATATCCATTTCTTTACTCTTTTTCATTGTCAACCCTCGCCTTTCTCTTAATTCTACATATTACTATACTACTTAAAGTGAACTTCATGTCAAATTTTTCTTATAATTTTTTATGTAACTGCTTTTTTGTAATAATAAGAATAGTTTTTTTATTTAATGGAAATACTAAAATTATCTTATTAAATCAAGGTGGTTTTTATATGGATATTATATTGTACATATGTTTTTTATTCATAATATATTCATTTTTAGGATGGATAATAGAACAATTATACTCCCTTTTTAAATTACATACTTTTCAAAGTGACAGCTTTCTAACCATACCATTAAAGCCTATGTATGGAATAGCTATGACTCTTCTTATTATATTCTTTGAACAATTCAACATAAATAATATTTATATATTATTGTTTTTATGCTTTATAATACCTTCATTAATAGAATACATTAGTGGATATTTATTATATCATCTGCTTAAAAAAAGTTACTGGGATTACTCATCATTTAAATACAATTTTAATGGTTATGTCTGTTTAAGATTTTCTTTATACTGGACTCTTTTAAGCTGGATAGGTATTACCTATGTTAACCCTATTATAAAAAATTATTATCTCCTTAATTCATATATTATAAATATATCTACAGTCATATTGCTGTTTATATTTTTCAGTGATTTTGCTTTAGTATTAAAAAGAAAGCATTTCTTATAATTGCAATTAAATACATATGATTATAAAATATAAGTAAAGCAAC